>JAISKT010000354.1 GCA_031261295.1 Candidatus Symbiothrix sp.
GGCATATAACAAATATATATAAAGAAGGCGAATTAGAGGAGTCGGCAACTGTTGCAAAATATGCAACAGTTCAAAATGAAAAGGGTAGATACGTTGAACGTCAAATTGAGTTCTACAATTTGGATATGATCATATCTGTTGGTTATCGTGTAAAGTCAAAGCGAGGAATATTGTTTAGGCAATGGGCTACAAAAACATTAAAAGAATATCTATTAAAAGGTTATGTAGTCAATCAGCGATTTGAACGCATAGAGCAGCGCGTTACCGAAACAGAAAAGAAAATCGATTTCTTTGTAAGAACAGCCTTGCCTCCGGTGGAAGGTATCTTTTATGACGGACAAGTTTTCGATGCCTATAAGTTTGCTTCCGATTTAATAAAATCAGCTAAAAATTCTATTATTCTAATTGACAACTATATTGATGAAAGCGTTTTGATGCTTCTGTCCAAACGTGCAACCGGCATAGACGCGAGTATTTATACGTCACATATTTCACGGCAGTTGCAACTTGATTTACAAAGACACAATGCACAATATCAACATATAAGCATTGATGTATCGACTCGTGTACATGATCGCTTTCTTTTCATCGACAACGATGTGTACCATATCGGCGCATCACTCAAAGATTTGGGAAAGAAATTATTTGCATTTTCAAAACTGGAGTTGAAAGCACAAGGATTGTTAGAGAATATTATCTAAGAATAATGCTTATCATTATCTTAAATTTGTATTTACTTGACCGGAGTAGTTAGTCCGATCCGCAAATGAAAATTATAACCTAAGTCCTTGGACTGCTTTGCAAAGCCCAAAAAGAATCACCTGGACAAAGATAATAGCAGCGCCCGAAGGCACATTCAGGTAATACGACAGGAACAGCCCGGAAAAGCAGCCGGCTATCCCAATGAAAATAGAGTAAATGATGATGCTTTTGAAACGATGGGTGAACAGATTGGCCGTCATTTGTGGAATGGTCATCAACGACATCAACAGCATGATGCCAATCAAACGGATACTCGAAACAATGCAAATGGCGACGGCGATCATCATTAAGTTTTCTATCAAAGAAACTTTCAATCCTTGGGTTTGTGCAAATTCCCGGTCAAAAGCGGTATAAAGGATGGGATTGAAAAAACGGATGAATAAACCTGCCATCAAAACGGCAAAGCTTCCAACAAACCAGATATCGGCACCGGTGACAGTCAATATATTTCCGAACAGGTAGGCCGAAATATTGGGCGTATAACCCGGCGTGAGGAAAATGCAAATAACACCCAAGGCCATTCCCAACGCCCAAAAAGCGGCAATGGCCGAATCTTCGCGGATACCTTGTTTCTTGGACAACCATTCTACACCGAAAGCGGAGGCGATCGAAAAGAGTAAGGCGGAAAAAATAGGATTTATACCGAAATAAAAGCCCAATCCCAATCCCCCGAAAGATGCATGGGTGATTCCTCCGCTGATGAAAACCAATCGACGGGCAACAATATAACTTCCCACGATTCCACAAGCAATGCAAGTAAAAAGGCTACCCAGAAGTGCATTCTGAAAAAATGTATATTGAAGTAAATCCATAATCAAGGTTGCAAATATACAAATTTTATTTACTTGTTATTCCAAATTGAACCAATTTTCCAATGTAGCCTCATTGACTTACCGGATGACAGATGCCTATAAACAAAACTAATAACCCGATAAACAGATTATTAGTTTTGTTTTTTCGTATATGACAATTATATGCGTAATTATCTATTAATTTTTAACTCGTTTCAAGACAAGAGATCTTTCATCTGTATTCAGACCATTTGATACGGTAAACATCAATTTTGCATATCCTACATAACCGGAACTCAGGCCCGTATCTCCTTCCGGCGATATTGCCATGTGTAAAGGACTATAATTTCCCGCTATGATTCCGGTGTTGCCAACAGTAAATTTCGCAGGGTTTGTACCCGGTATAAGTGTTAGATAGGAAACCAAGTTTGAAGTAGCCGGCGTCCATTCCACAAATAGATTTTGCGGATCTTTATCAAAAACAATTGTATCTTGTGTAATTGGGCGCGTCCTATCAATCTCAGATGGTATGACTCCATCTTTAGCATAGAAAAGTTTTATTCTGGCTCCTTCCATATCGGTTTGAGTCACCTTTACCGGATAGCGTAATCTGCCTGCTGCAAAGATAATATTCGCGACTCTTTCCGGGCCTTCATTTTGAGTTAAAGTCAGTACCACTTTTTCCCGCAAATCAGGAGTTCCATGATCGGGTTTCCGGTAATCCGGCGTCAGGGTCAACCAATCCACCAATACCCCATCGGCATCTACAATTTTCTCAACATACCAACCGGAAACTCCGGTCGTTGCTGTTGTTTTATAATCAGTCAAAACCTCCAACACATTCTGCGTTCCTTCCTGCGTATAGGCTTCTTTTGAAAAAATAAATTCATCCCTGCTTACACTGAGAAAATATTGACCGTCAAACTCCACATTTTCCATTCCACTGTTATCCCATTCCAATATATCCACTAACATATTGACGCCTTTCGCTTCAAAGGCTTCTTGGGGGGTATCATATCCGGAGCCCAATACGTCTGTAATATTAACCGTATATAGGTGATTACGCAAAATATCCACCAAAGAATCTTTGTCCGCATTCAAAAAATCAACACGATAATAAGTCGGTTTAGCATCAGTACTATATACACCTCCTATCACTAAACAGGTTGCTTGTGAAGCCACTTTCGTAAGCGTATCTGCTTGAGGTTGTTTGGTTTCAAAAAGATAAATTTCATCTTTTAGAGACAAATTCGTTGTACCCGGAGTTAAAGAATAGCTCACAAGGTCGGAATTAGTACCTGCAAGAACCGGAGAATCCGGAAGAGTCGGTGCGGATACTTTCAATTTTCCATTCACTTCTTGAACAACAGAAGAAGAAGGAACAATACGTCCGTTGGTATTGACGTTATAAAGGAACACTTCCGTTAAGTTGAACTTAGTTGTTGCATTTCCTTTCAATTCTACATCCATTTTTGCTACCATCCGGAGAAGATGGATAGTACCTACTTGCGGTGTGGTGGCCGGTGTGGTTGTGATTATTTTGTCAATAAAGGTCGGCACACTCTCACCCCACATAGGGAATGCAGTGTAATTATCCGTAGCGGCATTCCATTTGTGGTCTGTCCCTAATGAAAACTCCAACTCAGCAAGCATAGCGTCCTTTTCGGCATTTTTCCATTCCTTGGAAAATAATTGCTTCACTTCTTCACGCGCATTAGTGATAATCACAAAGTATTGCGCCGCTGTTCTTGTCCAAACGGTTGCTTTAACTTGTTTAGGATTCGTCGTACTTTCTACCAACTGTCCTGTAACATGATAATCGTAATGTTGTTTATTATCTGTCCCTAAATAAAAAGAAAATATATCTATTGAATCAATCGTATTTTCCTGTGGTCCGGTCATCGACCGCAATTGAACTTTATTTACTTCAGGAACAGCTACCTGGAAAACAAAATCTTGTTCTTCTCCTTTTCCCCTATCGAAATCGGGACCTACTATATTGTCTATATCATTACATGAGGATATTGCAAACGATACTATAAGCAGGAACAATAAACTCCGCCAACTATTTGTATTCTTTCTCATCTCGTAATTATCTTTATAGTTTATACTCTTTATTTTATTAGTCAGGTATTATTTCCACATTATCTGATCCGTTGGTTACTACATTCCATCCATCGACTATAATGCTTACGCTCATATCGGTAGTAAACACAATTTCTATGTTATATACATGCCTTTTATTGAAATCGTTATCCGGATAACGTGCTAAAATCAAATCGATGAGATTGTTTTTGTCCAATTCCCGTTTAGGAAACAGCGTCTCTCCCGCCTGTTCGATTGCTATGACCGGATGGCGATGATCTGCCGCCAATTTCATCACCGTCAGTGATGCGTTCAATGTGTTGGAAGCCGGAGAGAATGATACAACCTGCGTATAATCAAAATCATCACAGGCAATTATTTCATTATCAAAATTGTAATTCGCATTATTATCCTTAATGGAAAAACGGTAATCGTCCGTTGTCGGGGTAAGTCCGCTTACGGTCAGATTTATCACATTACTATTTTGTACCAGTGGAATAGTCACCGTATTCACTCTTGCTTCTTTTATAACATCTTCCTGATAGCCATACAATGATACCGGTAGCGAAAAAGTTTCCGATTCATCTATTCTCCTTATCGCCGGAATATCTAAGTGAAACGCCATTTCATCCTCCGTTGGGTTACCGGAAAGATTAGGAGTATAAGAGTATGGATAAGAAAGATTAAACCATACCACGAAATGATATTTCTTCGGAACAAGTTCAATATCCGGTTGATAAATAGAACCTAAAATCGGATTACTTACCGACCATGAAGTAACCAAGTTTTCATTTTCGTCAAATACAAAAAGGGTTGCTTCTTTCAAATCATTTTGGGTAATTGCATTCAATCCTGTTCCGTCGTCTTCATAAGAAAAGACCACCTGCAACGGCAACGGACAATCCGTCAAATCCTCTTTGATGCAAGAAGAAAAGAAGAAGAACATGCAAATTGCCGTACAGATAAAAGATTCTATTCGATTCATCTATTTATAATATTTGTGTGTAATTTTTATCAGGGCTCCAATACATAATCATCCCAAAATACTTCATCCCATGGGATAACATCCACCGTAATTGTAATATCCGTTTCACTTGAAGGTACATTAGGCAATTCATCATCCGGAATGGTTGGCGTAGAACGTCCGGGAACAATTATCCGGCTAATAGTCGAACGATAGAAATCGTTGCGTATGACATCCCACACATTTTTATTCGGAAACAAATCCCAATAACAGAGCCCGTTCGCGTAAGTTACTACCTCACTTGAGGTTATTCCATCTGAAGAAACCTTGGCCTTATAAGCATCCGCTGTATCTTTACTGTAGAAACACTTTATTTCCGGATTGGGATTATAAACCGTGACCGTATAAAATGTTTCCGGCGCTGTTTTTCCGGAAGGAGCTTCCACATAATTTCCGGCATTCAAAACCGTTTCGTTGGTCGGAATAAAAGTAGCTCGGATAGTTACCCGGGTAATTTCCCTTTTCGTATGTCCTTCCGATGTGTTCTCAGCAGCATACAATGCTTTCAATTGCTTCACGTCTGTAATGAGCGAATCATTCACCAATATATAATCATTGGCGGATGCTTGCGAAAACTCTCCGGCTACATAGCTGCCGATAGCCCAATTAGAGTCTTTTTTATCAGCCGGTTGTACCAAGAAAGAACGTTCATTAAAATTATTGATAGCAAATGAAAGCGAACCCAATTTTCCCGGAACACCTTCCTGTATCATCGGCCTGCCCATTTGCACGGTTAGTTTTGCTACCGCACGTTTTACGGGAATTTCCAAACTGTTTTGCGTTTCATCCACTACAAACGTATGTGTGATGGTTGTAGCGCTGGTCATTACAATATTGTTATCACCCTCACTATCAGGATATACCAAGTCACTACCCGTCAATGTTTGAACCTTTTGCGTCCATTCATTCGCACCATTATTTTGATTTGTAAGGATGTTAATAAGCTTCGAAGGCAGGTTTACACCTACAAAAACGCGTCTCTCTCCCGTAGTTGTTTCTATTTTGGTAGTTGATTTGAGAACGTATTTATCCAATCCGTCACTTTGTGTAAAATCAGTGGCAGACAGATGTTTATGCGAAAGGAAATGGCCGCCATCAGCCGTATAAATGAATACATCTACCGTATTAATTTTCGCTTCTGCTTCAGTAGCAACGGGATCATTTGTCGCACGCAATTGAGATGTCTCCGATTTAGGAAAACTCAATGCAAGCGTTACATACGTTGGCTCGCCATTATCTTTCTTATTTCCGGTTACATCGGGTTCATCATTACTACTACAGCTTGCAAATCCCATAGACAGAGCTATGCAAGCAATCAACATCATTTTTAGATTGATTCTCATTTCTTTAAAAAATTAGGTTGTTCTCTAACTATACTCTCGCTAAAATACTTGTTCTCTACTATCCTCTTTTCAATTATTAAAATCAATAAGATTCATATACAGATTTATTGTTCTCGTATTCTTCCAATGCCGTTTTCACTCCGGCCAAAATTTCGAGGTTACTATTTGCCTCTTTAACGCCCGCCTTCTTAGCCTTCTGCAGATAATTTTCAGCTTCTTCAATACGGCGTTCATGCATATATACGACACCCAAGTTATTCCATACCGCCGGTTCATTTTTATATTTTTCAAGAAACTCTCCTGCAGACTCGTAATCGTTATTCATGATAGCAACTGCTGCTGCATTGACATTAGCGATTACATCTTCCGGATATTCTTCCCTTGCGATTTCAAATACTTCGTTAAAGGCATCACTTCCTTTTGGATACGTATTCGCTATCTGATACATTTCCGACAAGCTCAACATTTCCGGTTTCGTTTTCAACAAGGCTTTTCCTTTTTCCAATGAGAAAGTAGGAACGGTATATTCGATATAGTAATCGGAACGGCGTAACCGTGGGAAAAGATTGTCCAACATGTACAGGTAAGGACGGCCACCGGCAAGATCCATCAGTTGTTTTTCTCTACCGTCAAAAATACCTACCGTCCGGATGATGTGCACTATTTGATCTTTGTTTTCCAATTTAGAATCCGCTTCTACCAACCCAACCAAACGATCCCAATCTTCTCCGAATCCTTCGGAATATACTTCTATACCAGAAGAAAGTTTGTGATTTTTATGTATATAATCCAGCAATGATTTGGCTCTTTTCTTGGAAAGTTCCAGGTTTTCCTCATATTTTCCTTCCGGGGAAGCGTAGGCTTTAATAGAAATTCCGGTTATGATGGCAGTCGGTTCTTCTTTGACATAATTCAGGCTACTTTCAATTTTAGCCAGTTCTGCACGGTTATCAAACAACTTCGGAAGGATATCCCATTTGGATTGTTCAAAAACCAAGTACGCTTCACCGATTTCAGCCCGTTCTTTTTTTTCTTCCTTCGGTGGTATAACAAAATTAACAGCAGGGACATACCTCTGAACAGCAGGTCCTTGTAATCCAATTTTGTCGGCAATCAATTTTCCATAAAATTCTTTCCCGGAACCGCCACATCCGCACAAATCTTCAATCAGATAAAGGGAAGCATTTTTCATCCATGGTTCAAATGGAGTGCTGGCTTGATAAGAAATCGTTTCAAAGACATTCTTTTTCTTTGCATGTAAAACCCCGTAAACAGTCGGATCGCTTTGAAGTCCGTTCAAAACCAAAGAACGTTTATACAGGTTATTCCGTTTATTTCCATTAATTATTATCTGAGGAAGATCCTGAGTTTGACCCGCATCCGTTCTAATTATGGGAGTCAAAACCAATTGGTTGTTGGTGGTAACTTCAACGCCATTCAGCAATATATCCAAATCCACCACCACATTTCCGTTGCTTAGACTCACTTGGTTATTTTTTACGTCAATAACCTTCACATTATTCTGACTGTAAGTAATAAACGGTAATAAGAACAGAAGTAATATTACAGTTGTACCTATGGGATAGTATTTTAGTTTCATATCAATTTCTTATTTTATAATGTAGATTAAAGAAATACTTGCCTGGGTAGGTCCGAAATAGGTCTTTTTCTCATTTCCAAGAAAACTTCCACATGTTTCGCACTCGTACTTATCATAATCCATAAGAGCGAAACCGGCTCCAATAGAGGCTTCCAGACTCCAACGGGGAGCCAGGTAAAATTGATATCCGTAGGAAACGCCCGCACCATAAAGGTCGCCTTGGAAACGATGCGTTTCCATATAATCTGTTGTACCGATTCCTCCTACATTAAAAAAGGCATAATGCGCATGCAATCCAAAGAAGTGTCCGGCAAAAGGTTCGCACAACCACCAGCGTAACTCAGGTTGAACAAAAATAAATTTGAATTTCTTGTGATCTTCAAAAGTCCAGGGATTATACGTGACAGGTAGTTTCAATGTAAGGCGCTTACTCAAGCCAAACTCCATTCCCAAATTCATACTTGTTGTCGCATCGTAGAGTAGATTAGTACTTAAGGCAAATACCGGACTCGTATTCTTTATTGTCTTATTCTCTTGTGCTTGTCCTTGTAAAAATAGAAACAAAGCACAGATGACAATAACACTTTTTTTACAACTTTTAAGAATAATCATTATAGCTAAATGTTAATTTGTTCCCTAAATTTGTTCTCTTAATATTTCGTTAGTAAAATCAAATACAAAGATAGTAGATAATTTTCCATATTAACAAAAAAAATCTGAAAAAATAATTGCAAATATCGTGCCATTATTAAACCAGATAAACTTTTTCTGATGAAATTTGTTATACGCAGTCATTTTTCATCTTAAAATGACAAAATTTGAAAATAAAACAGGTTTTATTGTAAATTACAACATCCTGGAGGAAACACAATAAAAGACATAGATTTCTGTTTAAATAAAGATAGTTTAGAAAAACTGCGTTTGATGTTGAAATACAAACATAGTATTGCTTTGATAGTACTGCTTGTCCTGCTGTCGTCTTGTACTTCTACCAAGAACACCGGCGGAACAAGGTGGTATCATTCGTTTAATACCCGTTACAATGTGTATTTCAATGGAGAACTGGCCTACAAAGACGCATTGAAAGCCCGGCAGGAAGGATATAAGGAAAATTATTCGGAAACCGTTTATATGTTTCCGGTAAGTTCCTTGCCTAAAGATAAGGAAAATCCGGGCGGCCCTTTCGATAAGGCGATTGAAAAAGGGGTAAAAGCCATTAAAACCCATTCCATTCAAACGAAACCGGAAAAACAAGCCGGCAAAAGGAACGATCCCAAATACCAGGAATGGATGAGCCGCACCGAATACAATCCGTTTCTTCACAATGCCTGGATGCTCATGGCCGAAGGACAGTTTCAGAATGGCGATTTCTTGCAAGCGGCCAGTTCGTTTGCCTACATTTCCCGTTTGTATCGCACCCAACCGGAGATTGCTGTCGATGCCAAAATTTGGCAGGCTCGCTGTTACGCTGAAATGGATTGGTTCTATGAAGCGGATGATATCCTCTCCAAAATAAAAAAAGACGGTTTACCGAAAAAATTACAGGATTGGTATTCAACAATTTATGCCGATTACCTGATTAAACAAAAACACTATTCCGAGGCCATTCCCTATTTGCAAACGGCTATCCATGCCGAAAAAGACAAATTTCAGAAAAACCGTGAGAAATACTTGTTGGGACAGATATACAGTAATTTAGGACAAAAAAATTTGGCTTACAAAACCTTTGGTGAAGTGGCCGGCGCAAGCGTTCCTTATATCTTGACTTTCAGCGCTAAAATCCGCCAGACAGAAGTATATGCCGATGGCGATACAACTAAAATAACGAAACAACTGCGGGCCATGGCCAAAAGCAGTAAAAATAAAGACTATCTGGATCAGATATATTACGCTTTGGGAAATGTATATCTGGCTATTCCGGATACGGCTAAAGCCATTGCCAGCTACGAATTGGGTGTGGAAGAAAGCGTGCAACAAGGAATTGACAAAGCGCTCAACCAAATCCGGTTGGGAGATATTTACTTTGAACAGCGGAAGTTCATTCAGGCGCAACCCAATTATGCGGAAGCGTTGCCTCAACTGAAAAAAGGCGATGAAGCTTATCCGCGTGTGTCCAAACGTTCGGAAATATTGGATGAATTAGTGGTGTATGTCGAAGCGGTGGAATTGCAGGACAGCTTGTTACGTTTGTCCAAAATGACGGAAGAAGAGCGGTTGGCAGTGGTGAATAAAATCATCGCCGATTTGAAGAAAAAAGAGGAAGAAGAAAAGAAAAAGCAGGAACTGGAAGATTACCAGGCTCAACAAGATGGTATGCGATCGGAACGGATGACGCCATCCAAGGCCGCAACAGTTGCGCCGCCAACGAATGAAGAAGGTTTGTTCTATTTTTACAGTCCGCAGGTTGTAACAGTAGGTAAAACGGCTTTCCAACAGAAATGGGGCCGCCGGAAACTGGAAGACGACTGGCGCCGCCGAAACAAAACCAATCCGATGGCCGATCCTTTTGCCGAAGATGATTTGGTCGAAACGGACAGCATAGATCCGGGAAAGAGTCCGGATGCGGAAAATCTACCGGAAAAGGAACCAACGGATACATCTTCCGATCCGCACGATCCGCAATTTTATTTGCAGCAAATCCCTGTAACGGAAGAAGATATTGAAGCTGCCAACCTGATTATTTCAGACGGACTGTACAATATGGCGGTTATTTACAAGGATAAATTGGAAGATACCGGTCTGGCGTTGGAAACGTTTAACATCCTTGACAATCGTTTCCCCGTACATGAAAACAAGCTGATGGCCTATTATCATACTTACCTTATTTATTTAAAATTAGGGGATATGAACATGGCCAACTTGTATAAACTGAAAATCCGTTCGGAATTTCCGGAAAGTGAATACGCTTTGGCGATGGCCGACCCGGATTATGAATACAATTTGAAGATGATGGACATTGTCCAGGATTCCCTTTACACAGATACTTACCAAGCCTATCTGAATGGGAATGTGAATAAAATACGCAGCAATTATAATTTGGCAAATACCAAGTACAGTCAATCGAAACTGATGCCGAAGTTTTTGTTCCTGAATGCGTTGAGTTATGTTCAAACCCACGATGCGGAAGGATTTAAGACGCAATTGAAAGAGTTGATCACCCGGTATCCCGATGCGGATGTGTCCGTTTTGGCTTCCGAAATGATGAAAGGTTTCCAACGGGGATTGCTCCTGTCGGCATCCGGCGACAATCTGTTGGCGAGAGGTAGCCTGTTCAATATCCATTTTGGTGCGGAAGGAGAAATTTCTGAAGACGCGGCGGCGCTTCCGTTCTCCACGGAAACCGATACTCCTTATCAATTGTTAATTGTATATCCGCAAGGCTCGATCGATGACAACCTGTTGTTATATACGGTGGCCAGCTTCAACTTCGGCAATTTCATTATCAATGATTTTGATCTGGAAAAGACAACGATGGGCGGCATCGGCCTGTTGCAGATAAAAGGATTTAACAACTTCCCCGAAATCATCCAGTATATCCACATGATTTACGGCCCGGAAGGATATGCTCCCGGATTGGAGCAAGCGGCAGTGATTGTCCCGATTTCGGTAGAAAACTACGGAACCCTGATGCGCGGAAAGAGTTTGGAAGAATACATGAGTTTCTTTGAAGAACATTTTGGGAAGGACAATCAAAACCTGGTTGACCGCTGGAAACTGAAACAGTCTGAAGAGTTGAAAGAGACAGAAGACCTTGAAGACCTTGAAGATTTTAAGGAGCTTAAGAATCTTAAGGAACTTAAGGAGCTTAAGGAAATAGAAAAGCCCGAATTGCAAGAAGCCCCGGCTCAAGACACCATTCCTCCGGCTCTGACCCTATCCGATCTGGAGCGGCAAAGAATGGACGAGAAAGTAGATGAGCTGGGCAATCAAGCCGAAGATCTTCTCAATCAAAGCTCTGAAAAGCTGAAAGAGGTAAATAGTGCGTTGAATGAAATTATGGAAGATCCGGTCCGGGGAATCCAGAGCCTTTTCAAACGGGGAAAATCGACGAACGCTATTGATGAATACGCAAAACAGCAGGAAAAAGAAGATAAAGAACGCCTGAAACAATTGAAGAAAGAAAAAGAGGAAGAAGATAAAGCGCTCCGGGATTCGGTGAAACAAAAGGAAAAGGAACAAAAAGAACTTCTTAAAAAGCAAGCGGAAGAAGAAAAAGCGTTATTGAAAGAAAAGGCCAAACGGGAAAAAGAATTAGTCCAATTGAAGAAGCAAGAGGAAAAAGCGAAAGCCGACGAAAAGAAACGGATTCAAAAGGAAAAAGAAGATGCTCGCAAGGAGAAAGAAAAAGCACGGAAAGAAACGCAGAAATTGAAAGAGCAGGAGCGGAAAGAAAAAGCAAAAGCGCAGGAAGCCGCACGCAAGGAGAAAGAAAAAGCGCGGAAAGAAGCGCTAAAAATAAAGGAACAGGAACGGAAAGCGAAAGAAAAAGCCAGGGAAGAAGAACGTAAACAGAAAGCAAAAGAGCGTAAACAAAAATAATATGAAGAAAGACAGACTTTTATGGGCGGATGATGAAATCGATTTGTTAAAACCGCATATCCTTTTTTTGGAAGACAAGGGTTATGAAGTAGTAACCGTTTGCAGCGGTCAGGATGCGATTGACAGCGCCAGGGAAGAAGCTTTTGATATTATTTTTTTAGATGAAAACATGCCGGGGTTGAGCGGGCTGGAAACATTGGCCATTATCAAGGAAATTAATCCGACCGTTCCGGTAATCATGATTACTAAAAACGAAGATGAAGGAATCATGAACCAGGCTATCGGAAGCAAGATTTCCGATTACCTGATCAAACCGGTGAATCCCAACCAGATATTACTTTCCCTCAAAAAAAATCTGCACAAAAATCAGATCATCAGTGAGACCACCACTTCCGGTTATCAGCAGGAATTTATGAAAATCGGCATGCAAATCAATGATTCTTTTACGACCGAAGATTGGAAAGAAGTATATAAGAAATTGGTTTACTGGGAATTGGAATTAGAAGAATCCCAAACCGGCATGACCGATTTACTTCGCACTCAAAAATTAGAGGCCAACCAGGTTTTTTGTAAATTTGTCAAAAAGAATTACGAAAAATGGGTGACCCGTCCGGATGATCCCGATCACCCGTTGATGAGTCCGGCTATTTTCAAGACCAAGTTATTTCCTTTGCTGGACAACGACGAACCGGTTTTCTTCATTTTGATTGACAATTTCCGCCTGGATCAATGGAGGGAAGTCAAGGATATGCTGGCTGAATTTTTTACTTTTCAGGAAGACCTTTATTATTCCATTCTGCCCACCGCCACCCAGTACGCTCGCAATGCGATATTTTCGGGCCTGATGCCGGTCCAGATAGAAGAAATGTTTCCTGATTTATGGATTGACGAAGATGCGGAAGAAAGCAAAAACCTCAATGAGGCGCCGCTTATTAAAACCCAGATTGAACGTTTCCGGAAGAAATATACTTTTTCCTATCATAAAATCAATGATTCGAACTACGGGGAAAAACTGTTGCAAAACTTCAACCAATTGGATAATTACCAATTGAATGTGATTGTCTTGAACTTCGTCGATATGCTGTCGCATGCCCGGACCGAATCCAAGATGGTACGGGAATTGGCCTCTACGGAAGCAGCTTACCGTTCCTTGACACGCTCGTGGTTCAAGCATTCCACCGCGTTGGAACTGTTCCGGAAAATTGCCGAGCGGAAATGCAAAGTCGTTTTAACGACCGACCACGGCACCATTCGTGTTACGGAACCGATAAAAGTCATTGGCGATAAAAATACCAATACAAATCTGCGTTACAAATTAGGTAAGAACCTGGGTTACAATTCCAAGGATGTGTATGAAATAGCCAATCCGACTAAATTGGGACTTCCTGCGCCGAATATCAGCACCAAGTATATCTTTGCGCAGAATGAAAACTTTTTTGCGTATCCCAACAATTACAATTATTATGTTTCCTATTATATGGATACTTTCCAGCACGGCGGTATTTCGATGGAGGAAATGCTGATACCGCTGATTACGTTGGAGCCGAAGTAATTACCGGCAAAGTACAATTCTTTTCAGTTTCATTCGTTATATTTGTATTGACAATTTAATAAATATGCGCAAATTCGTTCTCGTTATTATATTATCCGGTCTCCTTGCCCCGGTTTGGGCGCAATCCGGGAAGTCCGGGTTTGACTATCTCCTGCTTCCTAACTCGGCGCGTGCTTCCGCTTTAGGGGGCGCCAATGTGTCTGTTGTCGAAAATGACGTTTCGCTTATCTACGACAATCCGGCGTTGCTCGGCCCCGAAATGAATTTGACGCTCAATGCAAGTTATCTGGCTTATATTGCGGATATTGGAATGGGCAATGTAGTGTTTGCCAAAGGCTTGGGCGAACGAAGCGCCTGGGGAATCGGCGCCAATTACGCCAATTACGGCAATATGATGGAAGCAACGGAAGACAACCGGATTTTGGGTGATTTAAAAGCCAGCGACATTTGCGGTAATATTTTTTTCGCTCATGATTTGACGGATAAAATACGCGGAGGAATTACCGGTAAGTTTTTCTATTCCAATTATTATCACAATACCGCTATGGGCGTGGGCGTGGATTTGGGATTGAGTTATTACAATCCGGACAACAGCCTTTCCATCGGTTTGGTTGGAAAAAATATCGGAAGACAAATCAAAGCATACGAAGAAGAATTATCCGGTTTGCCGTGGGACATCCAATTCGGGATAAGTCAAAAATTGAGCCATGCGCCGATTCGTTTTTCAATAACAGGTATCTATTTGAAACAATGGAAGTTCAATGATATTTATGCAACGGAAGATTCGTTTATGAAAACGTTGGGAAAACATTTAATCATCGGAGTTGATTTACTTCCTTCGGATAATTTTTGGATTGGTGTGGGATACAACCTGAAACGGGGCATGGATATGCACCTGGAAGAAGGCAATAAATTCGGCGGATTTTCCGCAGGCGCCGGCGTAAAGGTAAAAGCTTTCAGTATCGGTTGTTCCGTAGGAAAATACAATACGTCCGCCACCTCTTTTATGGTGAGTGTATCCACTTCTTTTGTTGAAATGAAATTATAATAAAACGCTATGAACAAAATCGTTATCGCTATCGATGGGCATTCTTCCTGCGGAAAAAGCACTATGGCCAAAGAACTTGCCAAACAAATCGGTTATACGTATATCGACAGTGGAGCCATGTACCGGGCGGTGACTTTGTTCTGTTTGCAAAACAAACTTTTTTCGGGCGACACCTTGGATTTGGAACGGCTGAAAAAAGAGATTCAATCCATTCGCATTACTTTTGTAAAAAATCCCGAAACGGGACAATCGGATACTTACCTGAACGGGAAAAATGTGGAACGGGAAATCCGGGGCATGGGAGTTGCCAACAAAGTGAGTCCCGTAGCAGCTGTAGGGTTTGTCCGGGAAGAAATGGTGAAACAGCAACAAGCTATGGGATTGGAAAAAGGCATTGTAATGGATGGCCGGGACATCGGGACGGTCGTTTTTCCCAATGCCGAATTGAAGATTTTCGTTACGGCCTCTCCTGAAATTCGCGCCCAACGCCGGCTGGAAGAGTTGATTGCCAAAGGCGAAAATACGAGTTTCGAGGACGTGCTTCACAACCTGACTACGCGCGATCATATTGATTCCACCCGCAAAGACGGCCCGCTGAAACAAGCGGAGGATGCTGTGGTTTTAGATAATTCCGATTTGACAATCACAGAACAAAATCAGCAGTTGCTGGCGCTTTTTAGTGAAAAGATTTAATAATTTTCTTTCAACCAAATTCCTAAAAAGCGGTCGTAAATCTGATAAATGCCTTGTTCCTGTGTAACAAAGTCTTTTTCTAAAAGGCCTTTTAAAGCGGATTGTACGGAACTTGCCGAATTCAATTTATATTTTTTAATAAAAGCGCCCGATGTGACGGCATTCGCGCGCCCTTCTTTTGCAATGGCAATCAAGAGTTCTTTTTGTTTTTCCGGAAGCCGGAAAAGCGTTTCGGAATACGAATAATTGAAAGAATTTACGATTAGCCGGATCGCTTCGTGCATCATTTCCGGGGTACAAATACCCTCCGCCGGAGTCATATTATATAATGTATGAAGCATTTTTTGCATATACCAGGTAATGCCTTCAAACTCCCGGTAAATCCATTCAATTGTTTCGGAAGTAACTTGTTTCCGGTTGAATTCGAAATGATGTTGAGCAAAAGGAATATACTCTTTCAAAGGAATACTTTCGAGGTGCATCATGGATACACTTTGATAAAAAGGGCGGGACGCACTCAGGAATATATTGCCCATGGTATGGCGTTGACTGCCTGCAAAAATAAAATGAGCATTGTTGCAATGTTGGATATAGGAACGCAGGATGGCCTCCATATTCTTTTCGGGATAGGAATTTATTTGTTGAAATTCGTCTATCGCCACCAAGCAAGGCTTATCGGCAACGGCCAAATATTGAAAAATTTCATCCAAGGTAGTTTCCGGGGTTTGAATATCGCTCAATCCCAATTGAAGGGAAGGATTCCCGGTTATATCAAACGTAATGACTGCCCGTAAAGATTTTAGATGCTCCAAAAATACTTTTAACGCTTTCTTTCCGGAAGATTTTAACCTTTCCAATATCACTTTGCTTAATTGAAAAGTGAAGTCCCGAAGCGATTTGGTGGCATAAATGTCAATGAAAAAGGTATAATAGTCCTTTTGGATTTCTTTTTGATGAAAGCAGTGTTGAATCAATCCGGTCTTACCCATTCTCCGGGTAGAAATAAGCGCCAGATTATTGCCGTTCGTAATTTCTTGTAAAAGTTGCAGGCTCTCTTCTTTCCGGTCGCAAAAATAATCGGCAGAGATATAACCGCTTGTAATAAATGGATTCTTACTGATTACCATACTGTACGTTGTATTTATTACGTAAAGATAATTATTATCTTATAATAATGCAAAGATAATAAAAATATTTTTATCCGGATTCTCATAACCCGAAATAATGTCTTATATTTGCACCGATAATCATTTTGAAATACACTAATTTATGGAAAAGCCGTTCATTCTGCTCCTTTTTTGTATAATTGTCAACTCGTCATTGGCTCAAACCCAAGTGATTAAGGTAAACGCTTTGAAGACAAATGACTACGGAGTTCAATATATGCTTCCGAAAACCATTTTGAAAGTAACGATCGAATACAGCGAAACGAAACAAAAGGCCGGGCCTTATGCCAAATACGCTTCCCGGTATCTGGGCGTAAATGATTCGGAAGTCATTTCGGAAGATCAAACGTACTATACCCTTTCAACGGTTTCCGTTACAGAAGGATATGTTCCCAATAAAGAGCAATCGTATCTGGTGGCATTCAAATCCAAAACAACGGCGCCTTTTGTGTATCTCACGGAAGACGGTGTTATTTGTACGATTAATGCGGAATATATTCCCGATGCGGCAAGGGAGGCAAAAAAAGAAACGGCTGTTAAAACCAATACTTCAACTATTAATCCGCAATCCATTTATACAGAAGAATATCTTCGGGCCGGATCGATCAGCAAAATGGCTGAAGTAGCTGCGAAAAGTATTTACAAAATCCGCGAAAGCCGCCAGGATATCCTGACCGGCGAAGCAGACAACGGGCCGAAAGACGGTGAAGCCATGAAAATCGTTCTTGCCAACTTGGATGCACAGGAAAAACTCTGGCGGGAATTATTTACAGGTTCCGAAGAAACCGCCGCACACACGCAAGCGTTCGTTATCGAACCGGTGGAAGAAGTAAGTAAGGAAATACTTTTCCGCTTCTCAAAATATTTGGGGTTGGTGGATGCGGACGATTTGAGCGGAAGTCCCGTTTATTGGAATCTGAAAGATTTGCATACTGTTGAAATACCGGAAACGGATCCGAAAAAGAAAGAAAAAGAACCGCAAAGTATTGTGTACAATATTCCCGGAAAAGCCAATGTAGAAATTTACACCGGAGCAAAAAAATTCTATGCCTCTACAATAAATATAACTCAATTCGGAACGACGCAGATATTGGGGACTTCCATGCTGGATGATAAGAAAACGCCCGTGCAGGTTTATTTTTATCCCAACACAGGAGCCATCAAACAAATCATACAATAGAACACGGATGAAATCACGTAAACCTTCCAGGTTTTTGAAACCTGGAAGGTTTTTGTCGCTGTTTTTTATCGCTGTTTTTTGTCGCTGTTTTAGAAACAGGGTTAGTTTATTCCTACGAGATTAATTTTTTGCTCAATTTCCTCTTTATTGTGCAATTTTTCGCCCTTATCCTTTGTTTAATCCTTAAAATCTCGTACTTTTGTAGCCTCATTCCCTGAATGGGAAAAGAATTAATCCTAATAATTAACAACAAATGAGTCTAAAAATTATTGTATTGGCAAAGCAAGTGCCGGATACACGGAATGTAGGAAAGGATGCCATGAAGGAAGACGGAACCGTCAACCGCGCCGCATTGCCTGCTATTTTCAATC
>JAISKT010000007.1 GCA_031261295.1 Candidatus Symbiothrix sp.
AATCGTCAGTTTAGGGCGGGTAACGGTCATGGAACTGGTTTCTAATCCGCTACTTCCATTGACTAATAAGCTGATACTGTTGGCTTTTTTTCTTCTTTTCATCTTAAATTTTCTAATTCCGTCAATGATTGCTTGCACTTTTTCCCTGTCGGTTTTCCGAAACAATAGATGAATGCGAGAGTTATGCGGATTAAATAGTAGCATCAAATCCTCAAACAGGGTACAGTAAATAAACTCATATTCATCGACTTTTCTACCCATAAAGTGTCGTTTGGAATAATGGCAATCCGTAATTTCGCCACTATATGTATTCATCAACCAGTCAATAGCTCTTAGGCAATTAATTTTTATTTCTTCCAAAACATTCGGGATGTAACCGAAATATGCCAAATACAAGTTGGGCGTACTTACATCCCCATCCCCATTGAATAATTTGTCTGCATTGAGTTTGACACTCGTTTTGAGGTCTTTACATCTCTCTGCGGATAATTTTGCTAATTGTCCCATGTTCATTGTATTTTAATTGTATGCAAAGGTAATTCTGCGTATTCGACAAAACTTGTCGTAGCGAATAAAAAAATAGTTTTCGGCTATGAAAAAGAAAACCGTTACGACAAAAGTGCAACGGTTGATGTGTGATGTCCTGTTTCGGAAGCCTACTATCATCAATTTATATTTTTGAATTTCATAAATTCCTTATCGAAATTATTCTTTTCTTCATCGGTCGGATTGCGGGTATCACCGGATTTATTACGCATAAAAAGGGTGTTGTTCTCATCACGGAAATACCACCATCCGGATTGTTTCCCTTTTTCGTTATAATAGCCGAATGTTTTAACCTGTTGAATGCCGTCTTTTTCAAATGGATACCATGCTATAAACTTGATTGGTTTTCTTGAACCAGCCTTATAAAGAACAGCGTAAGCATCCAAACCATTTTCGTAATAGCACTTTTGTACGCGATGATTTTCGTAAGTAACGGATTTCATATCAGTATATTGGAGTTTTCCATTTTTACTAATGGATATGTTTCCGTTTATATCTGTTTCACATTCGATAGTGCATACATTTTTCATGTTATATAAATGTAAAGAGGTGCATTCGACAAATCATTTCGTAGTGAAAAATATTTTGTAAAAAAACCGCTACAATTTTTTTGCAGCGGTTTTTCTTAATAAGAACATTTTGATTTATTCATCTGTTTCCGACAACTTCATTGTGATCTCCAAATAGCGAGATACTTGTTTTGCACTCATCTCATCCTCTTTAACTTTATCCATGCTATCAGATAGTTTTGTTAGTTTCTCCATTAATTTTGGATATTGTATTAATGCACTTTGATCGCCTTTCATAGCTTTTTTATAGAATTTAATGTATTCATCTACATATTTTTCATAATCATCAAGCATTTTGTCAAATTTTACACTTCCTTTGGATGAAGATGTTAAATTGTCATCATCGTTATCATCAATCAATGAACTTGATGAGCTTTCTTTTTGTTTTTCCTTTTTCTTACTTGTTATAATGAATGTTGCTGCATCAGTGGGGAATTGTTTGTCATAGGAATACTCATCAAACAAAATCCAATTCTCTTCTCCAGCTTTCGATACCATTTCTTTCAGTAATTGATCGCCTTTGAAACTGCTTGGTATGTCGGAAAAATCAGAAAGGGGTCTTCCATTAATATCGCAAATAGTAAGGTAAAGAGGACCATTATTTCCATCCACAAATCCATAATCTTTTGTTATACCGACCGATTTAATCTGAATTTGAATTTTTGCTTTTGGAATAATACCCCCATCTTTGGTAATTTCAAATTTGTAAGTACCTTCAACAACTTCTAAAGCATCGGACAAATAGCCTTTTACTTTCGTTTCGTATGGCTTCAATTCGACCGATTGACTCTCAGGCACTTCTTCTTTTTTCTTACCTCCGCAAGAAAGTAAACCAAAGACTACACATGTAATCATTAATGCTCTTAATACTTTTTTCGTTTCCATTTTTTACTGTTTATAAAATTAAATTGTCATTTTTTTTCTTCCCATTTATTTTTTATTTCATTCAATTTGTTCCCTTGTTTTGTTGCCAACAGAAAGAGTACATTCGCTGTTTCTATGGGTAATACTTCCAATTTTGTCTTTTCGTGAAGTTCGTTTTTAAGTCTTTCAATATACGTTTCACGTTTTTGGCGTGGGAAATGCTGATAGATTAACACATCCTTTCCGCTTTCGACAATTTGTTGTATTTCATTCCAATACAGATATTTTGAACTGTTTTTGTTGCCCTGCCGTATGGATACTTCTATTCCATTGTCGGGATCAAAAAATACCAATCCAGCATCTTTCGCTTTTTTCAAAACCGATTCAAAATGCTTCTCCCTATCCGCTTTTTTATCGGATAATATTTCTGAATGGAATGTATATCTATCCCCCAACAGTTTTTCAACTGCATCTATTCCGCGTTTATTTTTGTCGATTAATTTCAATTTATCGAATAATTCCGGATTAAACTGCCGTTCGTTTTTCTCATTTTTCAGATAGTCTAACTTATTTCCGTCATTTCGACTATCATCCTCCGTTAACATCCAAGCTACAAGGACTTTTTCATTTAATACCTCTGATATTATTTCAATCAAAGTATATTTCTTGTAATCGTTCACATCGCCAACATACTGATTTTTCATGTTTTAATCCTCCTTTATTAATTGTTCTTTGTATCAAATGCCAAATGATTTAGAGCACAAAGCTATAATTAATTTCTTAATTTGCAAAATTTTAGAGAATTGTACATGAAATCAGCTATTGACTTGTTTGTTATCGACAAGGTTAGAGAAAAGCGGAAAGAACTTAAATACTCCCAGCGTGGGCTGGCAGAGGTGTTAGGTTGTTCCGCTGGTTTCATTGGCGAAATTGAGAGTAAGAACTATGTTGCTAAATACACTGTCCATCACCTCTATCTAATTGCCAAAGAGTTTGAATGTTCACCAGTGGAGTTCTTCCCTCCATTGGATTCCGACCAATTCTAACCTTATTTCGACAAATGTAAGACCGTCACTACGACATTTTAAGCCGGTGCACGAATATTTTTTCCTGTTTTTTTCATTTTTCTTTGATTTTAGGCAAAAAAATAACCGCTTCTTTGAAAGAAAGCGGTCGGTTTTTCTGCATTTGTTTTTACTATGTTAATCTCTCATTTTAGTAATAATATCTGTTACTACCCGGAACAACTCACTGTTTTTGGAATAATCCGCAGGACACACAAAATTCACCCGGTCTTCCGCAATTAATTTTTCAGCCGTTGTTTTCTTTTGAACTTGTCCGGGATTATATACGGCAATGGAATGTCCGCCTTGCTGTTTTATTAATTGCATGCAAGGGATGTCGGTTTCGCCATCGCCAAAATAAATCATCCGTTTGAATGGAATGGGTCGCTCTTTTTCGGGTGTATATCTGTTCACTTCTTGATTATCCGTAATGCTGTCTATTCCCTTGTTGATTTTGAATAGGAATTGTGTTTTAGTGGTAAAATCAATCGCTACTGCCGGAAATTCGGCTATTCCATCGGCATTGTAGAAGAAAGAACAGGCGTAGATTTTCTTAAATTCGAGGGCAATCGGTGTTCCCTCAATGATTTCCTTAATCCCCGATGAATTGATATAGTGTTCAATCACAACGCCTTTACTCCGTCCATAGTCATTGATTAAGCTAAACCATTCTTTTACTCCCTGAAACAATTCGACCTGTGCACCAAACTGACGGAATACCTCTTTTGTCAACGGAAAACCTATTTCTTTGGCTTCGTCCAACATCACTTTCATATAAGCAAGGATCGTACTGGCTTCGTGCAAGAGAGCCGTATCCATGCACTTCTTCCAAAAGTCGTTGGGATTTTTTCCGATTGCTTGAATAAAACCGAAATCCTGCATATTGCCGGGTGATAGTGTGCCATCGAAATCATAAATTAGGGCAATCGTTGGAAGTGATTTATTTGGCTTCATTTTTTGTACAAATTCCATATAATCAATATCCATATCAGCCAGTTGCAATAATACCTCTTTGTTGGCAATAACAAAATCTCTTATTTTTTCCACATCCGCAGAGGAAATAGATAACTTTGGATTTTCCTCTATTATTTGTGGATTATCGCATATTGACATCGAAACAAAATCTCTTGACGATGGCACATCCACATAGTTTGGTTGAAATCTAAGCCTTTGCTCATGCTTGTGTCTTTTATACAGCAAGCTATCATCCAAATAGAGATTGACAGGCAAGCCACTGACTTGTTTTTTCAGTGTTACTATTTCACAACCATCATCCTTAACAATCATATTGTTTTATTGTCTCTGTTAGTCGTTCCTTGATTCTGTTTCGCAAATAATTAGGCGATAATACTTTGATGTGTTCGCCATAACTCAACAGTTTATTTTCCAATTCCGGATTAATAATGACTTGCAAAGTAACCGTATTGCCGTCAATCTCTTGTGAGTGATGCAAGGGCAATGACGAAAAATGACCAATCATAAAATCGGTGTTGCATTGGAACTTCACCATTTCAACCGGTGGATTTTGCTGTTCGGGCATATAAACCAATCCGTAAACATCATTAAACCGGTCGGCAGTAGCAGCTAATTCCGCTGTCCGCTGAAATTTTTCGTCTGTAATTGTTAATTCTTCCAATCGATCAAGACCGAAAGTCCGGAAGGAGTTTTTTTCTTTGACAAAAGCAAATAAGTACCATCGTCCTTCAAATTCTTTCAACAGATACGGCTCAACTGTGTATTCGGTCTGCTTTTGTGTGCTGTGATTCAAATGTCGGAATCGGATAATCAGTGTATTCCGGATTGCCTGCAATAACCCCGCGATATTTTCCACTCCTTTGAATGAAGTCGTTGGACTAAGAGACAGAAACTTCATTAATTCCTGTTTATCACGCATTGAGGACAAAATTATATCCGCATTTTCTGCTAATCCGATAAAAAAGAGCAGTTTATCAAAATCATCGTTGTTCAACCGCTGAATGTAGTACCCATTCTTACTGCGATCATACTCAATATTGACATCCAAATTGTAGCGAATACTGTTAATATCACGGTCGAATGTTCGGCTGTCAATCGCAATATCGTGATTATCCAAGTGTTGCAATAGGATAGCCTTACTGGGATAATCGTCCCTGATAATCCTCTTAATAATGATATAACCTCTACGGAGCATGTTCTTGTTAGTAGCCATAATTGTATCTATTAATAAAATTTCAAACGACGTGCCATTGTAATTGACTATGACAGAGTGTCATGTCAAAAAAACACGCTCTATTGTTGGTACAAAGGTACAATAATACTGAGGCAAATCATGTCGATGTTAGAAGATATTTTATGTTTCCATATCGCTTTGCATCTTGCAGATACAAGAACGTCTATATGCGCTGATGGTTGCGCAGAAATTGGGTAGGGCTATAAGCCCCAACCAATCTACGCAACCAGGAATAGATGCAAATGGTCTTGTATCTGCAAGATGCAAAGCGATCTATATCGGCACCATCGGCTTTTTGGCACTAATTCCTGACTTTGACACTTTAAAACTCTTATTTTTGTAACTAATTGATTTTGTATTATTTGCGATTTTAGAGACACCAATTTGGGTGTCCCAGCCAAAAAAGTGTTATTTTTGCGGTATGTTTATACGCAAAAAGAAAAATCCGAGTGGTGTTGTCAGCGTTCAGGTCATAGACAAAAACGGTGGCAAGTATCGTGTTATTAAAACTATC
>JAISKT010000011.1 GCA_031261295.1 Candidatus Symbiothrix sp.
AAATCATTCATGACCAACACGATAAACTCTCTCTTAAAAAGAGAAGGCTCAAAGCCGCTTATGATATGAATTATTTAAAACAACTTTTGAGCCCTTAATTTTCGTGCGTTTGCCCTGGTAATTTATTGCATCTATAAAGAAAAAAGAAGACAAATAAATTAAAAAACTAAGTGTATGAAAACAAATGAAATGAAAGCGATAATGCTTTGGGTAGTTATGACAATTGTTTCCGTAGTATTTTCCGGCTGTCAAACGGAAAAGGTAAAAGTAGTAGCAGATGAAGCGGTTGAAATGAATGATCAAAAAGACGTTTCTTCTGTACAAGCCGACATGAAATATGTGATGCCTGTAATGGGGAATCAGTCGATCGCCATGGAACTGGCAGATGTGAATACGGAAGAATACAATGCAAAGGCTGAAAACCGCTTTAAGCTGGCGCAAGAGACGCCTTTATCTACGTTTTCCATTGATGTGGATGCGGCTTCCTACAGCAATATGCGCCGTTTTGTGAATCAGGGACAACTGCCTCCCGCCGATGCAATCCGCACGGAAGAACTAATCAATTATTTTTCGTACAATTATGCTAAACCGACTCAACATCCGGTGAAAATTTCAACGGAAGTCGGTGACTGCCCGTGGAATACCGGCCACCGTTTGGTTCGTATCGGCATCAAAGCCAAAGAAATAGCCGGCGACAATCTGCCCGCTTCCAACCTGGTATTTTTGATTGACGTTTCCGGCTCCATGTATGGCCCGACCCGTTTGGAATTGGTCAAATCGTCTCTTAAACTGTTGATAAACAACTTGCGGGAACAAGACCGCGTGGCCATTGTCGTCTATGCCGGTTCGGCCGGGGAAGTACTGCCCTCCACTTCCGGAAGTAATAAACAAAAAATCCGTGAAGCTTTGGACAACCTGACTGCAGGCGGTTCCACAGCCGGTGGCGCAGGCATTCAATTGGCTTATGCTATCGCTAAAAAGAATTTCATCGAAGGCGGCAACAACCGGATTATCCTTTGCACCGACGGCGATTTCAATGTAGGCGTTTCCTCTACGGAAGGTTTGGAGAGCCTGATTGAAAAAGAACGCAAATCCGGCGTTTTCCTTACCGTATTGGGTTATGGCATGGGAAATTACAAGGACAACAAAATGCAGGTACTGGCCGAAAAAGGAAACGGCAATCAGGCGTATATCGACAATTTGCAGGAAGCTAACAAAGTATTGGTCAGCGAATTTGGCGGAACAATGTATGCAGTGGCCAAAGATGTGAAACTGCAAATCGAATTTAATCCGGAACAGGTACAAGCCTATCGCCTCATCGGATACGAAAGCCGCTTGCTCAACGACAAAGATTTCAACGACGACACTAAAGATGCGGGCGAAATGGGAGCCGGACACAATGTAACCGCTTTCTACGAAATAGTTCCTGTAGGAATTAAATTTACCAATGCCGGAAGTGTCGATCCGTTGAAATATCAAAAAAATACTAAACCGGCACAACCGGCGACAACCGGATCGAAAGAATTGCTAACCATCAAGTTACGCTATAAAGAACCGGATGCCGATGCCAGCAAAAAAATGGAATTACCGGTGATGGATGGCCGGACGAATACGGTTTCTTCCGATTTCCGGTTTGCCGCGGCTGTAGCCATGTTCGGGCAATTGTTGGGCGATTCGGAATTCAAAGGCAATGCGACGTATGACAAAGTAATCGCTTTAGCAAAAACGGCTTTGGATAATGATGAACAAGGCTACCGCAGGGAATTTGTACGATTGGCGGAAACCGTCAAAGGGTTGAATTGATTGATGTTCCTTCTCGTCATTTCGAGCGTATGCGAGAAATCTAAGTTGTGTCGTAGGTCCTACGGTTGTGGATTAGATTTCTCGCATACGCTCGAAATGACGTTTACTACCCTCTTCTTTTTTCTTTTTCAAAAATTTGAATTATCTTTGTGGCATTGTATAAAAGAAGATTAAAATAACGTTATGAGAAGAAGAGAATTGCTCCCAGGGGAAATACCTCATCCTGGATTTTTGATACGGGATGAAATCGAACGTTTGGGATGGACTCAGAAAGAACTCGCCTCCAAAATGGATGTCGCCCCTAATATCTTGAGCGAGTTGATGTCGGGGAAAAGATATGTTACGCCGATTATCGCGTTAAAGTTGGAAAAAAATCTGAAAATTGAAGCGGAACAATGGCTTCAACTCCAGATAACGTATGATTTAGATGTCTTGCGGAAAAGATATAAAGAAGAATTTGGACGCGAAGAAATCTAACTGATTTTTGTCTTTAAAATATGAAAGACAAAACAATTGAGTTTAGTAACCTGTCAATAGGTTATAAAAACAATGATAAAATTGTAGCTCAAAGTCTTAATTCAATCCTTTTTAGCGGTGAACTTACGTGTCTTATCGGCGCAAACGGTGTTGGTAAATCTACTTTATTGCGGACACTTTCCGGTTTTCAACCGCCCCTTTCCGGTGAAATAGTTATACAGAATAAGAAAATCACTTCTTTTTCCCATAAGGAATTATCCAAAATTATCGGAGTCGTACTGACGGAAAAAGTGGATGTTCGCGACATGTCGGTTACCGAATTGGTGGGTATGGGCCGGAGTCCCTATACCGGATTTTGGGGCAAACTGACCGCGGAAGACAAAGAAATCGTTTGGGAAGCCATCCGGCAGGTGAATATTTCCGGTTTGGCGGAACGTTCCATTCAAACGTTAAGCGATGGCGAACGGCAAAAAGTGATGATTGCCAAAGCCCTTGCCCAACAAACGCCGGTCATTTTTCTCGATGAACCCACTGCTTTTCTCGATTTTCCGAGCAAAGTGGAAATTATGCAGTTGCTTCACCGCCTGAGCCGGAAAACCAATCAAACGATTTTCCTTTCCACGCACGATTTGGAATTGGCCTTGCAAATGGCCGATAAAATTTGGATAATGGATAAAAAACAGGGCCTCGTTATCGGAACACCTTCCGAATTGATGCAAGACGGCCGCTTGGAGGATTCTTTCCGGTGCGAAGGCGTTGAATTTGACCATTCCATCGGTATTTTCAGGATAAAAAAGCAAGTTCAAGAAGATGCAGAGTAGTCTCCATTATTTTAATCCCGGACACGAAACGGCTGTTCTCAACACATCCAAATACTATCAGCCGGCGGTCCGGCAGGTCAACATGCAACAGGAATTGGCTTTCCTGCCCGCCTGGTATGCCCGTCCGGAAGATTTTGTCCTTGTGGAAAATCCGTTGACTGCCGAATTTAAGCTTGAACTAAAATCCTTAAAATCCTTAGCGCAGGCAATTACCGTAACGGATTTAAATGGCTTGCCTGATGAGCGGGTGGATTTGTGGGGAATTTCGCCTCAAAGCATCCATTTCTTTGAAAAACTGAATGAGCGTTACCATCTCCAATTGCAAATTCCCCGATGGAAAGGGGAATTTTGTTTCTTGGGAAGCCGTTTTGCCTCGCAAATGATTCTTTCCCAACTGATGGAGAAAATTCCGGAAATCGAAAAAGAAATTCTTCCCCGGTTTTTTTCAAATCTGAATGAAATAGAACAATTCGTGGCGGGAAGCAACGAAAAACAATTAGTGAAATCGCCTTATTCTTCCTCCGGCCGCGGATTGGTTTGGCTTCCACCCGGAGAACTCGCCCGATCGGAACGGCAAATCATCGGTGGAATGCTGAAAAAACAATCCCAAGTTTCCATAGAAAAAGCCTTGGACAAGCAATTGGATTTTTCCATGCACTGTGAAAATACGCCGGAAGGTCAAACCCGGTTTATCGGCTATTCCGTTTTCCAAACCAACCGGAAAGGTGCTTATGAAAAGAGCCGGTTAGCTGCTCCCGAAATAGTAGAAGAACAAATTACAGCGTTTATTGATAAGGAGTTATTGCTCCGGGTAAAAGACGAATGCCTCAACAATCTGCAAAAAATGTACGGGCCGTATTACACCGGAAATATCGGAGTGGATATGTTGGTTTATTCTTCCGGAAAACCATACAAACTGAATCCGTGTGTTGAAATAAACCTGCGGAAAAGCATGGGATATTTGGCCATTCAATTGCAAAAAAATTATATCTATCCGCAGTCCCAAGGAGATTTTTTTATGGATTACCGGCCCACTCCGGGAGAAATTTACCGGAAACACCGGAAATGGAAAGAGCAATATCCGTTGGTGGTCGAAAACGGGCGGCTGAAATCAGGGTATCTGAGTCTTTGTCCGGTGACGGAAACAAGCCATTATCATGCGTATCTGTTGGTTAATGCACAAACCGTTTGAGAAAAGGAATTTCTTTTACCGGCAAATCCCTTTTTACCAAAACCATCAGGTAAATGCTGATTAAAACCGTATTAAAACCGATGTGCAGCCACTGATTATGAATCGGAATGGAATAAGACACGGCATATAAAACCATCGCAAGTCCCGTATAAAGACCAATCGTTTTCAAATCGTACCGGATCGGATAATTTTTTTGCCCGATAAAATAAGACAGAAACATGGCCGTTCCGTTAGCAATAAATGTGGCCCATGCGCATGCCCAATAGCTGTAGCGAGGTATGAAAATAATGTTAATGCCCACTACCATGACGCAAATCACAACAGAAAAAATCGATCCCCAATAGGTTTTGTCGGTGATTTTATACCATAAAGATAGATTGAAGTAAATCGCAAAAAACAGTTCTCCAAGCAATATAACCGGCACAATTCCCAGCCCGGCCCAGTAATCGGCCCCGATAAAATATTTGATAATATCCAAATAAAACATCACGCCGAGGAAAATCAACAAGCCCAAAATGACGAAATACGTCATTACCTTGGAATAGGCTTGTTTGGCATCCTTGTCGTTGCTCTTTTCAAATACAAACGGGTCGTAGGCATATCGGAACGCTTGCGTAAACATCATCATAATTTGTGCAATCTTGAAACAGGCGGTGTAAATACCTAATTCGCTCAAACTCGTCTGGGGGATAAACGGGTAAATAATCCGGTCTGCCACTTGATTGCTCATCCCGGCCACGCCCATAATCATCAGCGGAAAGGAATAGTTGAGCATCTTTTTGGCTAAGTCCCACTCAAATTTGAATTTGATTTGAAAGACTTCAGGCAACAAACAGGCGGTTTCAACCCCGGTAGCCAGCAGATTGGCAATCAAGACATAACCCACGCCAAATTCTTTGTTGTAAAACCACGCAATCAACGATGGAGGATGTTTTTCCAACCAAGGACATACGACCAAAAAGAACACACAAAACACGACATATAAAATCACATTCAGCAATTTTAGCGCAGCAAATTTGACGGGTCGTTTTTTGTAGCGCAAATAAGCAAACGGAATCGCACTCACGATGTCCAAACTCACGATGACAATCACCAACCGGAGATAAACGCTTGGAATTTCATTACTCCACAAATACGGACGAATGTCGGGCAAATAACCCAGGAAAACAAACAAAAAGACGGCTGTCAGTGCGCAAATCAGCAGCAACGCAGTCGAAAACACCGTTGTTGGCTTATGCTTATCTTGTTTGTTGGCAAACCGGAAAGCGCCTGTTTCCAGCCCAAATGTCAGCATCACCAGCATCAAAGCAGTGTAGGCATACAAATTGTTGAGCACGCCATATTCCGTTGTGGACAAAGTATTGGTGAGTAAAGTCGTCATCAGCCACATCATCATCTTTTGCAAAATGCTGCTGCCGCCGTAGATGGCGCTGTCTTTGATTAGGGATTTTGTTTGTGCCATATTTTTGTTTTTAAGGGGCTTAAGCCCCTTAAGATTCTTAAGATTCTTAAAAAAGGAAGCCTTGCTCTGTTCTGCTTCTCCCCAGATGACTGTAAGCCAGCGGTGTGACTTCTCTGCCTCTTGGAGTCCGCTTCAAAAAACCTTCCTTGATCAGGAATGGTTCGTAAACTTCTTCGATGGTGCCGGGGTCTTCGCCCAAAGCCGTAGCGATAGTCGTTAATCCCACCGGGCCGCCGTTGAATTTATCGATAATTGTCAATAAAATCTTGTTGTCGATTTCGTCCAATCCGTATTTATCTATATTGAGCGCTTCCAAAGCATAACAAGCGATGGCCTTGTCGATTCGGCCGCTGCCTTTCACCTGGGCAAAATCGCGGACACGCCTCAACAGCGCATTGCAGATACGGGGCGTTCCCCGGCTGCGGGAGGCAATTTCACCGGCTGCATCTTCCTCACAGTGGATATTGAGGATGTTTGCCGAACGCTTGACAATCGCCGCCAGCGTTTCCATATCATAATATTCCAAGTGCAGGTTGATGCCGAAACGCGCCCGCAAGGGGGATGTCAACAATCCGCTCCGGGTAGTAGCACCCACCAAAGTAAACGGCTCCAGGTCAATTTGAATGGAACGTGCGCTGGGGCCTTTATCGATCATAATATCAATCCGGTAATCTTCCATCGCGGAATAAAGATATTCTTCCACTACCGGACTCAAACGGTGGATTTCATCAATGAAAAGCACATCGTTTCTTTCCAAGGAAGTCAGGACGCCGGCCAAATCGCCGGGTTTATCCAAAACGGGACCGGATGTGATCTTGAATCCTACATTCAGTTCATTGGCAATGATATTGGAAAGAGTCGTTTTTCCCAACCCGGGAGGCCCGTGTAGTAAAACATGGTCGAGGGCTTCGGTACGCATTTTGGCCGCCAGTACAAATATCTTCAGGTTTTCAACAATCTTATCCTGACCACTGAAACTCTTGAAAGACAAAGGCCGCAACGCATTTTCAAATTCCTTTTCTTTTTCGTCTAAACTATTTGAACGTATATTATAATCTTCCATATTAAATTTTTTCACCGTAGGCCAAATCGCCGGCATCGCCTAAACCCGGAACGATGTATGCCCGGTCATTCAAGTCCGGATCAATCGCCGCCGCCCAAATCGTTGTTTTGCCTTCCGGAAAAATTTCTTTGGCCACTTCGATTCCTTTTTGGCTGGCAATGGTACAGGCCACGTGAATGGCTGCCGGTTCGCCCCGTGTCAACAGCGCTTTGTATGATAATTCCAATGAACCGCCCGTAGCAAGCATCGGATCGACTATCAACAACGTTTTCCCTTCGATAGAAGGAGACGATAAATATTCGACCACGATCTTAAAATGCGTATGATCTTCATTGTAATGGCGTGAGGCCGATACAAAAGCATTTTCCGCTTTATCGAAAAATTCCAGGAAACCATTGTGAAACGGCAATCCCGCCCGCAAAATCGTAGCCAGGACGATTGGATCGGAAGGCAACCGGATATCGGATATTCCCAGCGGCGTTTCGATAGCGGCAGTAGAATAATTCAACGTCTTACTGATTTCGTAAGCCATAATTTCGCCGATTCTCCCTATATTTTTGCGAAAACGAAGACGGTCATTCTGCACATTCACATCCCGGATTTCTGCGATAAACTGATTGAGAATGCTTTTGTCCTCACTTAAATTGTAAACGGTCATAGAATTTCTTTTTTGTGTCCAAAGGTAGTAATTTTCCAAAAGATAACAAAGGATGATTTTATATCATAAATTATCCTTATTCACGCCGTACTTTTCTTCGCAGTGGTTGTCGCCGGCCGGTTCGACATGCACGACAATATCGTACACATTATCCACCGATTGCTTGATGCTTTCTTCCACTTCCTGGGCGATGTGATGCGCTTCCGTGAGCGTAATATCCCCGGCGGCTTCAATATCCAACACAATATTGTACATGTTTCCGACGTGTCCGGAACGAATCCGGTGCGGGTTGCTCGCTCCCGGAACATGTTCCACCGCCTTGATAATTTTTTGGTAAACGGACGTATCCGACACGCCGTCCATTAAGACAATGTTGGCATCCTTAAAAATGCCGATGGCTGAGTAAATAATATAGATACTGATTAATAAGGCGACAATCGGGTCGAGTATCGGCAATTTTAAGATGAAAGTAAATCCGAGTCCCAGTAATACGCCGGCGGAAATAATCACATCGTTCCGCATATTGATGGCATTGGCTTTCAACATGGAAGAATCGACCCGTTTCCCTTGCTGGAATTGATAAAGAGCCAGAAGCAATTTGCCGATAATAGATACCACCGTAGCCACAATGGCTATTTTGGAAGGAAGTTCTGTAGTTGCCGGATGAATGATTTTTTGAATGGACGTGATAAACATTTGTCCACCCATAAATAAAATCACAAAGGAAAGAATGGTGGAAGCCATGTTTTCGGCTTTCTCCATACCATAAACGAATTTGGAATTGGGCGGGCGGCTGATAATCGGGGTGGCAATTAAAATAATCACAGAGGTAACCACATCGGAAGCCGAATCCAAGCCATCGCTCAATACCGCCAGACTATGGGAAATAATACCGATCACTATTTTTAATATCGACAAAAAAGCATTTCCCAGAACACTAATCCAGGACGTACGCAGCATTATTTCCTTCCGGTCTTTCATACGTTAATTTTCAGTACCGGGTTCTTCCGGCTCCGGTTCTATGCGAAAAGAAACCGTTTGAGCTTGCCCGTTATATACGATTATTTTTTCGTTTAATTCATTCAATTCACCGGCTTCCCGATCGATACCGGTCGGTTTTTCCTTGTTTACTAAAACAATATGAAAATTCCGTTCCTTATTCATTCCCATGAAAGTCCCGTTCCTTTCGCCGATGGTCACCGTTTTTTCTTCTTCATTATACGTGAAAGGAATTGTCGTATAAATACCTTTTTCGTAATTATAATTAGTCCCTTCATCTTCATACAGGGAGAAAAAACCGTCTTTTCCCTCATACACATAGAGGGTAAGGTTTTTTTGATTTTCTTTGGTGTTTTGGATAATTTCACCTAAGGGAAGAATCGAGCCGGCGGCGGCATACAGCGGCATTTGATCGTAAGGAGCATCCACCCGCAATTTTTGACCGCCTTCGGTATATTTTCCCGAATAAACATTATACCAACCGGTGCCGGCCGGAAAATAAACTTCCCGACTTCTTGCTTTGTATTTATAAACCGGACAAGCCATCAAATCGGGACCAAACATATATTGGTCGCTAATATTCAATACGTTGGCGTCTTGCCCGAAATTCATAACCAGCGGACGCATAAGGGTGTAGTCATTGAAATGGGCCATCCCCGCCAAGGTATAAATATAAGGCATTAAGCGATAACGCAATTGCGTATAATAAAGCATGCTTTTATAAGCCGGATGCGTTTCGGGCGCAATATTCCACAATTCGCGATAAGGGTATTGCCCGTGCGAGCGGAACAAGGGCACAAACGCGCCGAACTGGTGCCAGCGGTTATTCAATTCCCGCCATTCTTCCAGGTCTTCCGAGCCTTCCGGCGCCCGTTCATATCTTCTTTCCACACAAAAACCGCCGTTGTCCATCGTCCAATAGGGATTTCCGGCAATAGCGAAATTCAATCCGGCGGAGATTTGCGCTTTCATGTCCTCCCAGCGGGTAGCAATATCGCCGCTCCAGATAGCGGCGGCGTATTTTTGCGAACCGGCAAATCCCGAACGGGTTAAGAGGAAAATCCGGTGATAATTGTCGGTTTCCCGTTGCCCTTCGTAAATACCTTTGGCATTCATCAAGGCATAAGTATTGAAATAGCGGGTAGAAGAACCCCATTCCGTCGGGTTGGTCGAACTCATCAACCGTTTGCGGTAATCCATGTCGGCATTCGACAAAATATCCGGTTCGGGCGCATCCATCCACCAGGCATCCACTCCCCTGAAAAACAGTTTTTGGCTCATTTGCTCCCAGAAAAGTTTCCGGGCGCCTTCCCGGTAAGCATCATAAAACGAACCGATATATCCTTTGCCAATCCAATCGCGGATACTGTCCTGAACGGCCAAACGGTACATCCAGCCTTTTTCATCGAATTGTTTGTAATGTTCGGTAGTATAATAAAATTTCGGCCAGACAGAAATCATGAAACGGGCATTCAAGTCGTGCACTTCCTGAATCATAGCCGTAGCATCCGGATAACGTTCCAAATCAAAATCGTGACTTCCCCAGGCATCTTCCGGCCAATACGACCAGTCCTGCACGATATTGTCAATAGGGATTTGCCGTTGGCGGAATTCCTTCAAAACACTTAATAATTCTTCCTGGGTTTTGTAGCGTTCGCGGCTTTGCCAGAAACCCATTGCCCATTTGGGCATCACCTGCGCTTTGCCGGTAACCGTGCGGTACCCGCTGATGACCCCATCCATATCATTTCCTTTTATGAAATAATAATCGATTTGATCGCCCATTTCCGACCAGAATGAAAGTTTGTTTTGTTCCGCAGGATCCACCGGACTTAAGGCTTTTAAACCCAAATAGGAAACATCTCCATCCGGTTTCCATTCGATTTTCAATTTGTGTTTTTGATTATTATTCAAATTGGCCGAAAACTTGTAGGAATTGGGGTTCCATGCGGTACGCCACCGTTCGGGCACTACCAATTCATCGTCTAAATACACTTTGGTGTAACCGGCATAATAGAGCAGAAAACGGTACAGGCCGGATTCCTTGGGCTGGATTTCGCCTTCCCAAACAACGGAGGCATTATTTAAAGAAAAATCGGAAGGAAACTTTTTGATTGTTTCTAAGTTTTCGTAATCGATACTACTTTCCTGCCGTTCTTCGGAATCGCCTTCTCTCTTATACGTAGCTGTCAAACCGCCTTCATTGCCGTATTTATCGTATAAAATAAATTGATCCAATGGTTCGTAATCGCGGGGATCTCCAAATTTGGTCAGCGAATAATTGTCCCAAAGGAGTCCGTAATTTTTATTGGAAACGATAAAAGGGACCGACACTTTTGTGTTATACTGATACAGGACTTCATTTTTCCCTTTGTAATTAAATTCGTCCGATTGGTGTTGACCGAGACCGTAAAAAGCTTCATCATCCGGCGATTCAAAAACCTGACGCATGGAATAGCCTTTGTCATTCCCTATTTTTATTTCTTTGAACGATTTGCCGCCGCCGGTATTTTCCGATAGAAGAATATGTTCATCTTTATCGAAGAATTGGATTTCTCCCGTGGAAAGCGATACTTTAACAATCAGACTATTGGTTTTTAAAATAACAATACTGTCCGATTGGGAAAAACTCCATTCCGACCGCATGATTTCGGGATAAGCGGCAATCAGGCTTTCCTTGGAAGACAATTCATTGGGAGAAGCGGAAATCCGGATAATGTCATGATTAATTACCTGTAAACGAATTACTTTTGTGCCATTCGATTGCGATGATTTCAAATGAATAACTACACCGTCTGCATTGTTCTCAACGGGTGATGAGCTGCAAGCCAATAATCCTATGCATAGAAAAGCAAGGTGGAAAAATTGTACAAAATGTCTTTTTTTCATACGTATATAACACTCGATTTACTTTTGAGTTTACAAAAATAAGCAATGAAATTCGATTCTGTGAATCTATTTTAATAAAAGTTTGGGCAAACGCATTTTAATTTTTGTTAAAATGCGTTTGCCCTGTTAAATATTGTTCATTCCTTGGATATTCCAAAAAAAGGTATTACTTTTGCTAATTAAATAAAAAAAAGATATTTATAACAAAATAGAAAGTATATTATAAAGACATAATTCATTAATAAAAAAGCGTTAGCTTTTATTCTTGCTTTTAGAAACTTCAACAATTTCAATGAGTGCAAGAATAAGTTAGAGAACGCTCACGTAAAATCGTGGGCATAACTTATTTGCACTCATGGGTAGTTGAAGACCTCTAAAAGCGGATAAAGTTAAGTCCCACGTTTTTTATTTTAAATAACCGCTTCTTTGGGACTTGGAGGCATTAAACAATTCTACAAATATGCAGAACAAGTCAGGTGTGTTTTTGCAAACACATACAATACTGTACATAAAAACATAAAAGAAATACCTGTCATTGCGGGCACGCGAAGCGCGACCCGCAA
>JAISKT010000021.1 GCA_031261295.1 Candidatus Symbiothrix sp.
AATCTTGATTTTTACAGGATTCAGAAGATTATTCAAGATTATCATCTTGGTAATCAAGAAAATCGTATGAAAATCGAGGTTCAGACTATTATTTTGTTTATCTTTGTAATCTAAATTCAACAACGATGGAAGCAAAAAAATACAAGCGGCTGCCTTACGGCAATTCCAATTTCGAAAGCGTAATCATGGATAATTATGCTTATGTGGATAAAACGCATTTTGTGGAAATGCTGGAACAGGAAAATAATAAGTATTTGTTTTTCACCCGTCCCCGCAAGTTCGGTAAAAGCCTGTTTTTCTCCATGTTGTCGCATTATTACGACATCAACGGAGCGGATAACTTCAAGACGCTGTTTGGCGACTTGTACATCGGGAAAAATCCTACGCCTAAGCATAACAGTATGGTGGTGTTGAAATTCAATTTTTCGGGATTGGATACCGGTAGCGAGGAATATTTTCGGATTTCATTTATCGGAAATATTCGCCAATCGGTGCTTACCTGTTTGGAAAATCATACTGATTGCATTCCCAATGTGAGCGAGTTTATTCAGGAATGTAGAGGGCAAGAATCCATTGCCGAAATGATTAATATTGCATTCAGGGCTGCTAAATCCATTGGCTGTAAAGTATTTATTGTCATCGACGAATACGATCATTTTGCCAACGATTTAATTGCCTTGGGAACAAGTTCCGGCGATGATGTGTATCGCAAAATCATCCGCGCCAATGGTTTGGTACGCGATTTCTACGAAACGTTGAAAATGGGTAGTGAAACGATTATCGACCGCATCATGCTTACAGGTATTATGCCGATTATGTTAGACGATTTGACAAGTGGTTTTAATATCTCCCATAATTTATCGCTCGACCCGTTTTACAATGAAATGTTGGGATTTACGGAAGAAGAAGTCGCTTGGTTGATGGGAGTAACCGGAATTGATCAGTCGCTGATTGATGTGGATATAGAGTTTTTATATAACGGCTATCTTTTTAATGAAGAAAGCGAACATCGGGTATATAATCCGTCTATGATACTGTATTTTTTCGACTATTTTCAAAAAAGAGGTAATAGATTGAAGTACATTGTCGATGATAATTTGAAAACGGATTATGGACGTTTGCGTACCTTGATAGCGAACGGAACGAACAGTGAACTATTGTTGAAAATAACCGAAGATAATCATATTCTTTCAACGATAAATCCTAAGTTTTCCATTGATGAATTGCACGATAACGAGAATTTCGCTTCGCTGTTATATTACATGGGGTTACTCGACATGACGGCGCCCAATCCCTTCCTCCCCCAATCATAAAAAAAACGCCGTCATGTCGAGCGTAGCGAGACATCTCCTGCTAAGCCGTTAATCACTATTAATTAGTTGTGCTAAAGCAAAGTCCCCTTTAGGGGATTTAGGGGTAATTTAGGACGTTATGCGGATACTCATTAAATTAAAACTTATAAGCAAAACCAATAGTAATACCTTCATTTCCTCCAATATTTACAATATCGTCGGTATCTATTCCCAATCCGAAATTGGTTGATGTGCCTAAATCATAATCACCCGATTTACGGCTGGTTTGATTAAAGTTTAAACCTAAGAAATTGAGATTAGCCAACAACACAATACGGTCTGATAAATTGTAAGCCAATATAGGTGTCACACCCAATCCGAATGCAGTCGATTTTAGTTCGTCCGCGCTACTGTTTGCCTTGCTTTTATCTCCGAGTACATACAACGACGCTTTTCCCAATATGGCGAATTGACCGAATTCCGCTATGGAATAACGAAAGTAAGGAGATGCGCCATAAGCAGATGTTTTGGCTTTTCCTTCTTTTTTCGTACCAAAAAGAAGTTCAATACCAATATCTGATTTTTCGTCTAAACTGTATCCCACTTCGGGATTGAAACTAAATGAGGATGTTGTAGTTTTTTCCCCACTTTTCGGTTTGTTTGTGGTAGAACCAATACCCAAAGAACCACCCACGTATGTCTGTGCATTGGCATACGCAAGGCCTAAAAAGGCCACGAACATAATTAAAACTGTTTTTTTCATCTTCTTGTAATTTTTAAAATGTGAATACGTTAAATGATTGTAACAAGACAAAAGTACAACTTTTTCAATAAAAACCAATACTTGCTGGTATTTTTTCAGATATTTACTGAAAAAATTTATCCAAACTTTTGCAGAATATAAAGATTTGCTGTAATTTTGTGACAATATTCACGCAAAAATGGGATAATCTTTAATTAAAAAGACAAAATAATGGAAACAAAAAGTATCAAAGGAACAAAAACCGAACAAAATTTATTAAAAGCATTTGCCGGAGAAAGTCAGGCAAGAACCCGTTACACATTCTTTGCAAGTAAAGCAAAAAAAGAAGGTTATGAACAAATTGCCGGTGTATTTGCAGAAACGGCCGACCAGGAAAAAGAACATGCCGAACGTTTTTTCAAATTTTTGGAAGGTGGTCCTGTGGAAATAACCGCGACTTTTCCCGCAGGCATTATCGGCACAACGGCCGAAAATTTGCGTGCCGCCGCCGAAGGTGAATACGAAGAATGGAACGACCTTTATCCCAAATTTGCCGAAATTGCCGCCGAAGAAGGTTTCACCCAGATTGCAGTGGCTTTCAAGAAGATTGCGACGGTGGAAGCTCAGCACGAGAAACGCTATCTCAAACTCTTAGCCAACCTTGAAACCGATACGGTATTCAAAAAAGGCGAAGAAATCGAATGGCAATGCCGCAACTGTGGATATGTCCACACAGGCAAAGAAGCGCCGGAAACCTGTCCTGCCTGTTTGCATCCGCAGGCTTATTTTGAACCGAAGAAACAGAATTATTAAGGGTTGATTCAAGCGATGATACTTTTCTGTTGGTCGGCATCCATCACGAATGGAGCGAAGTGGTCAGGATACTTTCCACTCACAAGGTTGTCAGCACTCGCATGCAAGAGAGCAATGAGGATTGGATAGAAGTGCGGCAATGTACGCTGCCGGAGCCTGTGGTTACCGAGATATACGAGGCACTAAACATAAATAAAATACCTTGTAAAAGAAGAAAATTTGTGTGGCACCCGGAGAACCTCCCGGAATTTATGCCTGATGGAAATCAGGTGGTTAGTAGCGGATAAGCTGCAATGTGGGTTAATATGGATATGATTTTTTCACGCTCAACGTCAATCCAAAAAATTTATTCGGTTTTAGCAGTAATATTACTCAATCATAACATAGTTGGTATTGAAAGTTTTATTTGGAATGATTGCTGCACAAAATTACTCCGTTTTTGTCAATACATACATGTCGGCAAGTTCGCCTGTGATTGGGTTACCTTCCATATCCAGTTGAATTAACCGGTTTTCGCCTACCTTATAGTAAGGAGGGAAGACTGTATTTTCCAAAATAATGGCGCCGTCTGTGCTATCCCACGAAAATTTGCCGGAAATTTGTGTAGCGCCGTCTTCTTCATGACCTATATACAGGTAACTTGCCTGATAGGTACTGTCGCTCAACGTAATCTGAACTTTGATACCTTCGCAGTCCGCGCAAGGAGTAACGCCTGTGTAGGTGCCTTGCCAATTCAAGCTATTCCGCGAATTGTGAGCCGC
>JAISKT010000070.1 GCA_031261295.1 Candidatus Symbiothrix sp.
GAAAAAAATTCGGGAACAAACCTTCCGGCTCAAATTGATATCCAGGCAGTGAACGGCGATGAATACAAATTTTTATGTATTGCTAAAGGCGGCGGTTCAAGTAATAAAACCTACCTCTACCAGGAAACCAAAGCGCTGTTGAATCCGGAATCATTGGAAAAATTCCTGATTGAGAAAATGAAATCGCTGGGAACGGCGGCTTGTCCGCCCTATCACATTGCATTTGTGATTGGCGGCACTTCGGCGGACGCTTGTTTGAAAACGGTGAAATTGGCATCTACCAAATATTACGATAAACTTCCAACCGAGGGAAATGAAGGCGGCCAGGCTTTCCGCGATATTGAACTGGAAGCCAAAATGTTGAAAGCGGCTCAAGAAATCGGTCTGGGCGCTCAATTCGGTGGAAAATATTTGGCGCACGACCTCCGGATTGTTCGTTTGCCCCGGCATGGCGCTTCCTGCCCGGTGGGAATGGCCGTTTCTTGTTCGGCCGACCGGAATATCAAAGCGAAAATCAACAAAGACGGTGTTTGGATTGAAAAATTGGAAACACATCCTGCACAATACATTCCCGAAGAATACCGGAAAGCCGGCGAAGGCGAAGTGGTCAAAATCAATCTGAACCGCCCGATGAAAGAAATTTTGGCAGACCTGACCAAATATCCGGTAGCAACCCGTTTGTCGTTGAACGGAACCATCGTAGTAGGCCGGGATATTGCCCACGCCAAACTGAAAGAACTATTGGATAAGGGCGAAGATTTGCCACAATACGTCAAAGACCACCCAATCTACTACGCCGGCCCGGCCAAAACGCCGCAAGGAATGTCTTGCGGTTCGATGGGGCCGACCACAGCCGGACGCATGGATTCGTATGTCGATTTATTCCAATCGCATGGCGGCAGCATGATTATGTTGGCCAAAGGCAATCGCAGCCAGCAAGTGACGGATGCCTGTCAAAAACATGGCGGTTTTTACCTGGGTTCCATCGGCGGCCCGGCGGCCATCCTGGCGCAAAACAACATCAAAAGCATTGAATGCCTGGCCTATCCCGAATTGGGAATGGAAGCAATATGGAAAATCGAAGTGGAAGATTTCCCGGCATTCATTCTGGTGGATGATAAAGGGAACGATTTTTTCAAGAAACTGAAATAAAGGCACCGAAGGCGTCTGAAAAGTTTATTTTAAACACGAATTACACGAATTTACACTAAAAGTTATTTTTACATTTAGTGTAAATTCGTGTAATTCGTGTTTAAAATTTAGGCATTTAAGAATAAAAATAAAAATTAGTTGAAATAACTCCTAAAATATTTTGATTAAATGTTAATTTTAACTTAATTTGCTTCTTTTTTCACATAACGGGCCATTTGTTAAATTGTTTTATTTTTTGGCCCGAATATTTTTTGATTTTTTTAGCAAATGTTAAACAAAAAAAAACTTACTTTGTTTCATTAATACAGAGGGTCATTAGAATATGAGGAAATCAACTATTTGGTTGCTGACCGGGGTGATGGTTTTTGCTTTTATCGGTTTGTTGTATTTACAGACGAATTATATTTATATTATTCTGAATACGCAAGAAGATCAATTCAAAGACGCTGTCAAAAGAAGCCTGTACCAGGTTTCACATGATTTGGAATTGGATGAAACGACTCAACTTCTGGATGACCAGTTTTTTGCTTTTAGGAAAAAGTACCTGAATAGCGGGAAAACGGCGGTACGGCAATTGTCGACAAAGATGGATATTACGATTGGCAGTAATATGGATTCGCTTTCCGTAGTGTTTCCCAGTTTTGGAAAGAGTGAAAACGCGGCTTCACGAGCCATCCAGGAAGCGGCAGACCACTATTTGTATCGCCAGAATTTGTTGGAAGAAGTGATGCGGCGGGCAATGAAGGGAAGTGAAAAACCGGTTGAAGAACGGATCGATTACCGGAAATTGGACACGTATATCCAGGACGAATTGGCAAATAATGATTTGACGTTGCCTTTTGTGTATGCGGTTTTGGATAAAGACAAAAATATTGTGTACAAAAGTCCGGATTATACGGCGGAAACATCGAAAAACAGTTATACGCAAATCTTGTTTCCCAAAGATCCGGTTAATAAATTGTACACGCTTCAAGTGGCGTTTCCGACTCAAAAAAAGTATGTACTCAATTCGATCAGTTTTATCGTGCCGTCGATTATTTTCACGGTTGTACTGTTGCTCGTATTTACATTTACATTGTATATCGTATTCAGGCAAAAGCGTTTGTCTGAAATGAAAAATGATTTCATCAATAATATGACGCATGAATTGAAAACGCCGGTAGCGAGTATTTCGTTGGCTGCTCAAACACTGAACGATGCCGATGTGAATAATTCACCCAACCTGATGGAACATGCCAAAAAAGTCATAAGTGATGAAAGTACACGCTTGGGATTCTTAGTGGAAAAAGTATTGCAGATGTCGTTGTTTGAAGACCGGGCTACCCAATTTAAAATGACCAAATTGGATGCCAATGATTTGATAACAAGTATTGCAAGCACTTTTTTCCTGCGGGTGGAAAATGCAGGCGGGACGTTGGATATTGATCTTCAGGCCTTGGATTCGACCATTGTAGTGGATAAAATGCACTTTACCAATGTGTTGTTTAATTTGATGGAAAATGCCGTAAAATACAGGCGGCCGGATATACCCTTGGTTTTGATCGCTCACACGTTGAATGTGGGGGATAAAATCCAGATTATCATTGAAGATAACGGTATAGGTATCCGGAAAGAAAATCTCAAAAAGATTTTTGACCGGTTTTACCGGGTTCCTACGGGAAACCGGCATGATGTAAAAGGATTCGGTTTGGGCCTGGCGTATGTAAAACGGATCATCACCGAGCTGGACGGAACAATTAAAGCGGAAAGTGAACCGGGTGAAGGTACAAAATTCATCATTACACTGCCGTATGTAGATAATTAATAATTAAATCAAATAAAAAAAGAAGATTATGGAAGACAAAGTAAAAATCTTCATGTGTGAAGATGACGAAAATTTAGGGATGCTTTTAAGAGAGTATTTGCAGGCCAAAGGCTTTGATGTAGATTTATTTCCGGACGGGGAAGCCGGCGGTAAAGCTTTTCCGAAAGAAAAATATGACTTGTGTATATTGGATGTAATGATGCCGAAAAAAGACGGGTTTACCTTGGCTCAGGAAATCAAATCGGTGAATGCTGAAATTCCGGTTATCTTCCTGACGGCCAAAACAATGAAAGAAGACATCCTGGAAGGATTCAAACTTGGCGCCGATGATTATTTGACCAAACCATTCAGTATGGAAGAGTTATTGCTTCGTATTGAAGCTATTTTGCGCCGGGTAAGCGGTAAAAAAACAGCGAAAGACGGCCCGTATATTTTAGGCTCATTCGTTTTTGATACCCAAAAACAAACATTGACCCGGAACAATGAAGTCGTGAAACTGACCACGAAAGAAAGTGATTTGTTGGGCCTGCTTTGTGAAAACGTTAACCAGATGTTGGAACGGAATTATGCCTTGAAAAAAATCTGGGGCGTAGTCGATTATTTCAATGCCAGAAGCATGGATGTATATATTACCAAACTGCGGAAATTATTGAAAGACGATACGGACATCGAAATTATGAATATTCACGGAAAAGGGTACAAACTGATTGTTCCGGAAAACGTATAAATATGCGGTTTTTATCTGTATGCCTATTGATTCTATCCATTTGCCCGGCGTTATTAAAAGCGCAAACTTACAGCGAATGGATAGAATCCTCTTTTAAATACTTGGATGAAAACCGGTTGGATTCGGCTGAAATGGCCTTGAAAAACGCCTTGAAAGCAGAGCCGGACTATCCGGTAAACGCCTTTTTATTCCATAATCTGGGAACGGTTCAACGGCGGCAGGGTAAAAATGAGGAGGCCCTCCAATCCTACACCTTGGCGCTGACCCGCTATCCTGAAAATACGGTTTTCCTTAGCGCCCGCGCCTCGCTGTTTTCCGACAAGGGAGATTTCAAAAACGCCTTGTTGGATTACAATACCTTATTGGAAAAAGAACCGGATAATGAAGAGGCTTTGTATCAACGGGGATTGCTGTATCTGGAGATAAAAAATTTCGAGTTATCCGAACGGGATTTCGGCCGGATGATGGAACTCAATCCGCAAAGTTTTTACGCCCGCTTAGGTTTTGCCTCTTTATACAAAATCGAAGGGCTTTATACGGATGCCGAAAAAATATATAACTACTTGGAAGAAAAAGAACCGGATAATCCGGCCATCTACGCCGGAAGAGCGGAGCTGTTCCTGTTAACCGAAAAAGGCGGCAAAGCGCTTTCCGACAGCAACAAAGCCATCCGCCTGTCGGACGAAACCGGAAATGCCTACCTGTATATCCTGCGGAGTAAAGCCAAACTGCTCTTGCATGAAAAAAAATCCGCAGCAGAAGATATCGAAAAAGCGATGGTTTTGGGATATGATCCGGAAGAAGCGGCGGCGCTGCTGAAATTCACAAAATAATTAATTAATTGCGACATTTTTCAAATACAGTGACGTCATTGCGAGCGAAGCGAAGCAAACCAGCAAACGTAACTATCTGGTTTGCTTCGCTTCGCTCGCAATGACGTTGATATTGTAGCATTTATTTCCCGACAGCTATTTAGTACCTGATAAATGACAATTCTGAAAAGAAAGAGGGCCGCGTATCCGTGATCTCCCTACGGATACGCGACCCTCTATTTAGTAAAGGAATTGCGTTTTTTATTTTTTCGACAACCAAGAACGCAAGAAAATGTTATTACTAATCCCCTTTTTGTTTTCTTTTCTTTTATTCTCTCGGTATCTAAGAAACGCAATATCCTTTTTTTGCTTTTTATAGGGTCGGGGTGAGTGCTTGTTGCACAACTCGCTTCCCAGCTATTTGAGCAAACCCTCCAATCGAGACCTGTCTGTGCATCCACTAAGTGGATTTGCAGACAGGTCTTTTTTTACCCGAAAAAAGAGTATTAAAAACTTGTATATGTTCAAAAGAAATAGTAACTTTAAAGCATTAAAGGATAAGGATATGCAAGGTAAAAAAACATACGAAGAAACCCTCTTTCTCCACTTCCAGTTGTCGAGTAAAGTACCTGAAAACAATTTTTACAGGCGGTTAAAAGCCATTTTGGACTTGAGCTTTGTCCGCAAGTTAACCGCCGGTTATTACGGCACAGAAGGTCAAAGAAGTATTGATCCGGAAGTATTTTTTAAGTTGATGTTGATAGGTTATATTGAGAATATAAACTCCGACAGGAAGATCATAGAGCAAGCTTCGATGCGGATGGATATGCTCTATTATCTTGGCTATAATATTGACGAAGCATTACCTTGGCACAGTACGTTAAGCCGTACCCGCCAACTCTATGGAGAGGAATTATTTTTAAGTGTTTTCAGGCAAATATTAAGTCTTTGTTTATCAGAGGGTATGGTAGATGGGCGTAGCCAAGCGATGGATAGTGCCTTTCTTCGGGCGAATGCCTCCATGGAAAGCTTGCAAGTTCAAATGGAAGTAGAAATGAATGAGTTTTATCAGGAGCTGTCAGAAAGTGAAAAGCAAGAACAAGAACAGCCGGTGAACCACCTTAAGCTGGTCGCCGATGATGGAACGAAGGAAAAAGATTCAAAAACCAAAACCAAAAATAAAGGTAAACAGAATCTTATATACAAGAGTACGACAGATCCGGATGCCAGTATATCAATGAAAAAAGGGACAAAAAAAGGCTTGCATTATTATGGGCAAATCAGTGTGGATACCGCTTCCCATGTCATCTGCGGAGCTATGGCTGATTTGGCTAACCAACGGGATGCCCAATGTTTGCCTGCTCTTTTGGGACAAACGAAAGATAGTCTTGCGGCACATCATTTGGAAGTGGAAGAAGTTTTGGCCGATTGTAATTATAGCAGCGGCCCGGTACTGCAACAATTAGAAGAAGAAGGAATCAAAGGCTATATACCGAATTTAGGCAACTATCTTCCGGCAAGGAAAGGATTTACTTATGTACCAGAAGGTGATTATTATCTGTGTCAAGCAGGGAAGAAAATCCCTTTTAAGAACCTACGGACCGATCACAGAGACAACAGTCAAACCAAGATCTACACTTCCTCCGTCAAAGATTGTAAAGGATGTATTTGGAGCGAAACTTGTATAAAAAAGGAAAAATATAAGCATATTGAAGACACGATCTATAAACCGTATTATGATCGGATGCATCAGCGAATGCACACTCGCAAAGGAAAAGCCAAGCGCCATTTACGTTCCTCCACTGTGGAACCTGTTTTAGGTACATTGTTACAGTTCCGCAGGATGCGCAGAGTCAATACCAAAGGACTTAAGCTGGCCAATAAACATGTTTTATTGGCAGCAAGCGCTTACAATATTAAAAAATTATTGGCTTTCGTATCTTCCAAAAAAACAGCTGCAGTAGCGGTGGCTAAAGACACGATACACTCTTGTGATACCGTATTGAACAATCTCCTTTTTTAATTCTCCTATAATGTATGGTTTTCAAAACCTAAAAAAGTAAAAGTACCGGAGATGCAATAAAAATAAAAAAAAGACCGGGGAGACGAAAATCTCCCGGTCTTTTTTTTATTTAGTTGCGCAACAAGCACGGTGACCGACCCTATTGGTACAGAAGCATAGGTAGTTAAATCACTAAGAATTAGTGAAGACAACATTAGTCCAAACTCACAAGCAACCGTGCGATTTAATCCACCTTCTGATAGCATTCTCGTTGACCCACATCGCCGCCTGAGTCGTTCTCCGAGCAGCCAGTGCTGCCTATAGTAGTGTATCGCGTAGCACTGGTCGCGGACCAGTTGTTTGAGTATGTCGGCAAACCCATCGAGCAAATACAGGTGGTTGTGGGTCTTGCCGACTGTGGGCAGTTGGTATATGAGACAGTGCCCGTAAACCGGTACACGATAGCACCACACGATCGTGTCGTAGTACCTGATGGTAACACGGTTTTAGTGACGGTATTGGACGCAACGTCCGACGTTCCACAATCGTTCTGGGCAGTAACTTTTATAGAACCGGCGGCGTATGTACCGACTGTGACGCCCTTGATCGTGATACTGTTCGTTGTAGAACTACCCGTCAATCCAGCGGGCAAACTCCAAGTGTAGGATGTCGGGATCAATGTACCACTTGTTACCGCAGGTACTGTCGCCGTGAAAGTACCATTGACGAGTACCGCCGCAGTAGAGATCGTCATTGCACCCGGAGTAGCCGGCTTCGCGCTGCAAGCCCGTACGGTCACCAAAGCCGCGCTTGAAGTAATTGTACCCCCGCAAGTAGTACTGATTGCTTTCCTGCGGTAATACATATTACCGGTCAACGCCGGTGTGGTATAGGCAGCATTCGTACTCGTACCGCTGGCATTCTCCCACGTGCTGTTATTCGCACTTTGTTCCCACTGGTAGGTCAACGTACCCGAACCACCCGTAGCAGCAGCTAACGAGAACGCAGCTGTCGCACCATTATTAATGGTTGTTGCCGTCGGATTACCTTGTGTAAAGTTAGCCGTTACCGTTACTAAAGCCGAAGCCGAAGAAACCGTACCCCCGCAAGTAGCCCGTATCGCATTGCGACGGTAATACGTGTTAGCGGTCAGGGACGGCGTCGTATAATTGGCAGACGTTGCACCGGAGATATTCGTCCAGCTGGTACCGTTGGCGCTTGATTGCCATTGGTAAGTCAACGTGCCGGAGCCACCCGTAGCCGCAGCTACCGTGAAGGTAGTCGCTGTGTTGTAACAGATAGTCACAGCAGCCGGAGCAGCCGTTGTCAAGACCGGAGTCACCGTTACCAAAGCCGCATTCGAGGTAATCGTTCCGCCACAAGTGGCAGCTGTAGCCTGGCGACGGTAATACATGTTGCTGGTCAAAGTCGGTGTCGTGTAGTTGGCCGCATTGCGTGTACCGGTTGCATTCGCCCAGGTAGCGTTATCGGCGCTCTGTTGCCAGTTGTAAGTGATCGTGCCTGAGCCGCCGGTTGGAACCGCCAACGTAAAGGCATTCGTAGCGCCGCTACAGATAGTAGCCGCCGTAGGATTACCCTGTGTAAAGTTAGCCGTTACCGTTACCAAAGCCGAAGCCGAAGAAACCGTACCCCCGCAAGTAGCCCGTATCGCATTGCGACGGTAATACGTGTTAGCGGTCAGGGTCGGCGTCGTATAATTGGCAGACGTTGCACCGGAGATATCCGTCCAGCTGGTACCGTTGGCGCTTGATTGCCATTGGTAAGTCAACGTGCCGGAGCCACCCGTAGCCGCAGCTACCGTGA
>JAISKT010000106.1 GCA_031261295.1 Candidatus Symbiothrix sp.
GTAATGATCAACTACAATCCCGAAACCGTTTCAACGGATTACGATATGTGCGACCGCCTGTATTTCGACGAGTTGACTTACGAACGGGTAATGGACATCCTCGAATTGGAAAACCCGCATGGAGTCGTCTTATCTACCGGCGGACAAATCCCGAACAACCTGGCGCTTTCGTTAGACAAAGCAGGCGTCCCCATTTTGGGAACCACTGCCGCCAATATCGACAAAGCGGAAGACCGTCACAAATTCTCTTCCATGCTGGATCAATTGAAAATCGACCAACCCAAATGGAAAGAATTAACATCCTTGTCGGACATCAACCTGTTTGTGGATGAAGTCGGATTTCCGGTTTTGGTTCGTCCGTCTTATGTGCTTTCAGGCGCAGCAATGAACGTTTGCTCCAATCAAGCGGAATTGGAAACTTTCTTGAAATTGGCCGCCAATGTTTCGCAAAAACATCCGGTAGTGGTGAGTGAATTTATCCAGAATGCCAAGGAAATTGAGATTGACGCGGTAGCCAACAAGGGCGAAATCGTCACCTACGCCATTTCGGAACACATCGAATTTGCCGGTGTTCATTCCGGGGATGCCACCATTCAGTTTCCGCCGCAAAAATTGTATGTGGAAACGGTGCGCCGGATCAAACGCATTGCGAAGGAAATTGCACAAGCGCTCCAAATAACAGGGCCTTTCAATATTCAATTTCTGGCTAAAGATAATGATATCAAGGTCATCGAATGTAACCTGCGGGCTTCCCGGAGTTTTCCATTTGTATCTAAAGTATTGAAATTGAACTTCATCGAATTAGCCACTCGCGTCATGTTGGGCGAAACGGTAGAAAAACCGAACAAGAACGAGTTTGATTTGGATTACGTTGGTATCAAAGCTTCGCAATTCTCTTTCTCCCGTTTGCAAAAAGCCGACCCTGTTTTGGGTGTGGACATGGCTTCCACCGGAGAAGTCGGTTGCATCGGGGACGATTACTACGAAGCCGTACTGAAATCCATGTTGTCGGTCGGCATGCGGATTCCTAAAAAGAACATCCTGATATCCAGCGGAGAAATGCGTTCCAAAGTGGATTTACTAAGTGTTTCCCGCTTATTACAGGAAAAAGGATACACGATTTACGCCACCGAAGGCACCCATCGTTTCTTGTCGGACAATAATATACCGTCTATTCACGTTTATCAACCCAGTGAAAGCGGAAAACCCAATGCGTTGGATATGATCCGGGAAAAACAAATCGACTTGGTGGTAAATATCCCTAAGAACCTGACGGAAGGAGAATTATCCAACGGATACAAAATACGCCGGGGCGCCATCGACTTCAACATCCCCCTCTTCACCAATTCCCGTTTGGCCTCCGCCTTCATCTATGCTTTCTGTGAAATAGACATGAACAAAATACCCATCAAAAGCTGGGACGAGTATAAATAAACTAAAAACTAAGAACTAAAAACTAAAAGTTGGCTGGCGCCTGCTGTTACCGCGCATCGCGCAACTTTTAGTTCTTAGTTTTTAGTTCTTAACTCTAAAATTATGTGTGGAATAGTTGGATACATTGGGAATCAAGAAGCTTACCCTATATTAATTAAGGGATTGCACCGTTTGGAATATCGTGGATACGATAGTTCGGGAGTAGCTTTGCTGAACAAGCAAAACGAGTTGAACATTTACAAAGCCAAAGGGCGGGTTTCTGATTTGGAAGAATTTTGTGCGAGCAAAGACACTTCCGGAACCATTGGTATTGCGCATACACGCTGGGCCACCCACGGGGAACCCAACAATGTGAATGCCCACCCCCATTATTCCCAATCGGAAAACCTGGCTTTGATTCACAACGGAATCATCGAAAACTACGCCGTATTGAAAGAAGGATTAATCCGGGAGGGCTATACCTTTCACAGCGAAACCGATACGGAAGTGTTGATTCAATTGATTGAATACATTAAAGTTAGCGATAATGTAGATACTTTTACCGCTGTTCAGTTGGCATTAAAGCAAGTCACAGGAGCGTATGCCATTGCGGTCATCGAAAACAACAATCCGGATATGCTTATCGCCGCCCGGAAAAGCAGCCCGTTGGTGGTAGGAATAGGAGAAGGCGAATTTTTTGTGGCATCGGATGCTTCCCCCATTATCGAATACACCAATAAGGTTATCTATCTGGGAGATGAAGAAATAGCCATTATCCGGCGGGACGAGCAACCTAAAATCATCAATTTGAACAATGTCGAAAAGACGCCCAAAATCACTCAGTTGGAATTGAACCTGAGCGCTTTGGAAAAAGGCGGTTATCCGCATTTCATGTTGAAAGAAATTTTTGAACAACCGCGTACCTTAAAAGATTGTATGCGCGGGCGTGTCAATGTCAACAACAATAATGTGACCCTGTCGGGAATCATCGATAACAAAGAAAAATTCCTGAATGCCCGGCGGATATTAATTCTGGCCTGCGGTACTTCCTGGCACGCCGGATTGATCGGCGAATATTTGTTTGAAGAACTTTGCCGGATTCCGGTAGAAGTAGAATATTCCTCCGAATTTCGTTACCGGAATCCGGTGATTAATTCCGATGACGTGGTGATTGCCATTTCCCAATCGGGAGAAACGGCCGACACCCTGGCGGCTATTGAGCAAGCCAAAGCAGCCGGCGCTTTTGTTTATGGTATTTGCAATGTGGTCGGTTCGTCCATCCCGCGAAATACCCATTCGGGGTCTTATACGCACGTAGGCCCGGAAATTGGAGTTGCTTCCACCAAGGCTTTCACCGCTCAGGTGGCCGTTTTAATCATGATGGCGCTCAACATTGCCAAGGAAAAAGGAACAATTTCACAGGAACAATATGAAAAAACCTTGGCCGAATTGGATAAGATTCCTTCTAAAATCGAGGCGATCCTGGAACAGAACGGAAAGATTGAAGACTTGTCCAAAATCTTCACGTATGCCCACAATTTCATTTACATGGGACGCGGCTATTCCTATCCGGTAGCGATGGAAGGTGCATTGAAACTGAAAGAAATTTCCTATATCCATGCCGAAGGTTATCCGGCAGCCGAAATGAAACATGGCCCCATCGCCTTGATTGACCAGGAAATGCCGGTAGTCGTTATTGCCACACACAACACCACTTACGACAAGACGATCAGCAATATCCAGGAAATTAAAGCCCGTAGCGGTCGTATCCTGGCTATCGTAAACAAATACGACACCAAAGTAAAAAACATGGCGGACTATACGATCGAAATTCCGGAAACGGAAGAATGTTTGGATCCGCTTTTGTCGATTATTCCTTTGCAATTGTTGAGTTACCACATTGCCGTAAAGAAAGGCCGGGATGTGGATATGCCCCGCAATCTGGCAAAATCAGTGACGGTAGAATAATAGAATAACCCGGAATAAAAAAGCGAGGTTGCCGATAATCGGCAACCTCGCTTTTTTATTAATTCCAACCCGCATTCTGTTGTCCGGCGATTACCGCATTCGAGGAGGTTTCCGCCTCCGGAATAGGGAAAATATACCGGCGATCGGTGTAATCAAACCCGGGAGATTTCAAGATACCCGCATCCACTACTCCGGAAGCCGGATCATAGGACTCACTTTTTACACTTCCCCAAGCTACTTTGTTTGGGATACCGGCTTTTCCATTGGCAGCCAACACGGCATATTTATCGTACGTCAAGCGATGAATATCCGGCCAACGTCTGCCTTCGGTCAAGAACTCAATCCGGCGTTCCTGTAAAATAGCGGTCATCAACGCATCCGTATTGGCAAAGGAAGCGGTGGTAAACTGTTTGGCGGGATCTGTTACCGCACGATTGCGTATGGCATTCAGTAAATTGACTGCTTTGTCGGTTACTCCATTGGTACGAGCTTCTGCTTCTGCATAGTTCAACAATACTTCAGCATAACGAATGATAGGATTCCAGTCCGCCCATTTGTCTG
>JAISKT010000120.1 GCA_031261295.1 Candidatus Symbiothrix sp.
AAGGTGACCGCTTACATTGACCTGACGAAATCGGACAATTCCACAGTAAAAACGGCTATCTCCAAAATTATTTCGTTCAAAAATAAGGAATGTTGCGATGGAGCTATTCTCGTCAATGGAGCGTTTGATTATGCAGCGGGTTATCCTGCCAATAATGGCTCCACAGCCGGCGATGGCGCGAAAGCAGGTGGCGCAAGCGGTACGAGTGCCATGGCCTGGTCTCCTGATTTAAATGCAGGTACAGGGGCTACTTCCAGTACTGCTTTGGACACTTGGTTTACCGCTGCCGGCCAGGACTTGTGTGTTTACAAACTCAATTATAAAAGTAGTGGTAGTAATGGTACTACCACTTGGGCAAATGCCGTTAATAACTGTGCCAATGGTACGTACGCAGATGGCGTTGGAACCGCTGGTTGGTATCTGCCGAACCTACGTGAGCTGCTGTATATATACAATGCGCTTGGTGGTACTGACGGCCCTGGGGTTAACTTCGGTAACTTATTAGCGCCTGATTACATAGCTACGACGGCTGAAAATATGCAGTCGGACGGAACATACTGGACTAGCACCGAGAACACACCCGCCACACGCGCTTACTATTTCACCACGTCTAACAGTAGTCGAGAGGTAATTGCTAAGGGCAATCCCATATTCGTGAGGTGTGTAAGGAGGATTTAAAATTTTTGTCTCAGTGATAATTTGAACCTTACCCCCCGTAAGGCTTTTGAAATATCAAAGGCCGGGGGGGGCTTTTACTAGAACAAACCTTAAAATCTTTGTTTTATAACGAATAAAAACCTCATTTTCACCTAATTTTTCCAACAAAACAACCTCAGTAGCAATTGATTAATTATTTCACTCCCAACCTTATTACCTTATTTGTCGCTTGTTTTCTTACGAATTCTTTCTTGGTATTTTTACTTTCATTTTGAATAAGGTAATGAGGTTTTGGGGAAGAATGAGACATAATATACTGCTACTGAGGTTGTTTTGTTGGAAAAATTAGGTGAAAAATGAAGTTCTATTTTTTTCGTTCACTTGTATGCTTCCCACAAGCCGGAGGTTATTTCTTCCTTGGATTGTTCCATCAAGTCCCTGATATGAGCGGCTGCTTCCCGGATATTTTCCACTTGTAAGTTTTCGGTATAAATCGGGTCGTGGATAATTAACTCCATTGGATGCGGATGTATAAAATAGCTTCCCCGCTGCATGACATTGTACGAACCGTTAATCGTAACCGGAACCAGCGGCAGCTTCAAATCCAGCGCCATCTGATAAGCGCCTTTCTTGAATTTATCCATCTTGCCGGTGCGGGTGCGCGAGCCTTCGGGAAATATCGCCAGCGACGAACCGTTTTTTAATTTTTGCTTCGCATTTTCCATTGTCCGGGCAATGCCTTTCGGAGAGGAATTATCCACAAAAATGAAACCGGCCATTTCGCAGGCTTTCCCTACAAAAGGAAGTTTTCGCAGGCTTTGTTTCATCATCCATTTGATAGGCACTCCCAAATAGCCGTACACCAAGAAAATATCGTATATGCCCTGATGATTGGCCACAAAGATGTACGACTGTTTCTTATTCAATTTTTCCCTGCCTTTCACTTTTACCGGACAAAGGGTAATGAAACACACTATTTTGGACCAAACCTTGCCGGGGTAATAACTGAAAATGCGTTCTCCGCCCAGAAAGCAACCGGCGGTAACGGTAAGCGCGGTCAATATCGTGATTACCAGAAAGAGAGGCAACCATATAAAAACCTGGTAAAGCAAGATGAAAATGTATTTCATGCTACAAATGTAGGAAATTCTTTCTTTTTACAAAAGAATATTCTAATGTTACGTAAATAATGTTTTAATTTGTAGAAAATTTGAACGTATGAAGTTTTTCTGGAAAAACGGGGGTATCTTCTTAGTCCTTATCGGGGCGCTGGTTCTCATTGTACCTTACTTTACGTATCTCCAAACCAACCGGTCTTTGCTTACCGGATGGCTGCTGATAATCACCGGATTTGTGGCTTATATCCTTCTAAATAAAAAAATCCATTGATAACAATGGATTGCATGATATTGTGCATCCTTCCGGTGAAGACCTATGAATCAACACACTATACACACTCTGGAACTATTTACGTATCCCACAACTACTTTCCCAAGCCATTATAAGAAAAATAATTTTAGACTATTTCAGAAAAATCTTACCAGAAGAATGACAATATCGTTTCGCTATTTAATAAATACAAATATCGTGCCAAACTTCTATTTTTAAATGTTAAAGTGAAAAATTGATCATAGTTTATCGTTCATTGATTCGTAAATAATGTCTTGTATTCTCGGGCGAATGTTCAACGCCATCAATTGGGTATAGGTGCGCGAAGGATACACCCGGTTGGATAAGAAGATGTATATCAATTGGTTGTCCGGATCCACCCAAAAGCAGGTTCCCGTATAACCCGTATGTCCGTAAACGCTTGCCGGCGCTTTTTCACCGGTGTTGCCGCTTGCTTTGTCTTTCTCCGGTTTGTCGAAACCCAATCCCCGGCGGCTGTCCGGACTTTTGGTTTGCGTAAAAGTCTTGGTGGTCGCTTGGGAAAAATACCGTTCGCCGCCGTATTCGCCGTTATTTAAAAATAATTGCAACAGTTTGGCCAAATCGTTGGCATTTGAAAATAAACCGGCATTACCTGAAACACCTCCCAAAATGGCGGCCACTTCATCGTGCGGATAACCTATCAAAATCTGATTTCGCAGAAATTCATCGTTTTCCGTAGGCGCAATAATTTTCCGGTCAAATTTTTTCAAGGGTAAAAAAGTCGTGGTGGCCGCTCCGAGGTTCGCAAAAAATTCTTTTTCCGCAAAAATATCCAACGGTAATCCGGAGATGTTTTCGACCGCTTCTTTCAGTAAAATAAAATTCAAATCGCTGTAGAGGTAATTGCTGTTTTTCCGCAACTTGACTTCCGCTACTTGCTGTACCACTCGTTTATTAATGTCGTCCGTGACATAAAATTTTTCGGCAACCTGCTTGGATATTCCTTTTTTCGGCGTTTGGGAAACGATTTCCGGGAGAAATTCAAAATCCGTCCGGATGTAGGTGTTTTTATCAAATAAAATCCGGTGGGTGAACGTCCTTTTCCCGGAATAAAGACTGCCCGTGTAACTGGCCGAGTCAATCAAAAGTTGATAAAACGGATAAAAAGAAGGCAATCCGGTCTGGTGAAAAAGCGCATTCGTTATCGTTATACTTTCTTTATCGGTCTTTTTCAATTCGGGAACATATTTGCTTACCGGGTCTTGCAAACTCAATTTGCCGGTATCGTACAGTTTCATGACAGCCGGTAGGGTAGCGGCCGCCTTGGTCACCGAAGCCAAATCGTAAATATCCGTATTTTGCACCGGATGCGTTCGGGCGTAGTCAAAATAACCGAACGAGCGGTTATACACGACCACACCGTTTTTGGCAACCAATACTTGGCAACCCGGAAATGCCTGTTTTTCAATGCCTTCATTGACAACCGCCGCTATTTTATTTAGTGTATTTTGCGACATCCCTGCTTCCCGGGGATGTTGGTACGAAAGCCGGACTTTTTGCGTAGCCAGTCCGGTTCCGTAATTGAATAGTCCGGCAATCGTCACCGGCAGTTTTCCTTTGGCCGGCAGTCCGCCCATGATGATTTCAGCCGCCGCTTTTTGCGCATATTTTGTATTCTCATATCCTAAGGTAACGGATTGGGCCGAAGCGATGATTTGCGGGTATTTCTTTAAATGATAAGGAGAAATAAAAAAGCAAAGATGCACTTCTTTTTGAGTGGCCAACGACTGTAAAGCGGTATAGTTGTTGACTTTATTTGAATGAACGGCGCAAACCACCACATCGTATTTTTTTAATTGGGTAAATAAACTCCCCGCATCGGCTTCGGTTGACAATTGGAAAAAGTCGAAATGATCGTACAGGGCCATTGTTTTCTGAAATTCATTGTCTTTCCCATCGCCGAAAGAAACCACAGCGATTTTCCGGGTTCCCAATTGCTTCAGCGGCAGCAAATCGCTTTCGTTTTTTAACAGGGTAATCGCTTCGGCATTCAGTTTTTGAATCAGCCAGTCGGCGTTGGAGGAATTAATCCGGTCTCGCAAACCTTTTACGGCAATGGGTTTCCGGTTTCGCAGCCCGGTAATGTATTTGTAACAGAGGATTTTCCGGCATTTTTCTTCCATGAGTTGACGGTCGAGTATTCCGGTGTCTATCGCTTTTTTTACCGCGGCAAATTCCGTTGCCGGTCTTTCGGGACTCAGCAAAATATCGTTTCCGGCCAGCAATGAGGCTACACAAACGCTGTATTTCCCGCCGTCTGCGCCTTTCATTATTAAGGCGTCGGTTACTTTCAGTCCTTCAAATCCCAATTGGTTTGTCAACAAGTCGGTGACAATCCGGGGAGACAGGGACGTGGGCAAGTCGCCCGTTTTGTCCAAAGCCGGCACGAGTAAATGGCCCGTCATTATTCCGGCAAAGCCGAAACGGATGTATTTTACAAAAGGATAAAGTTCCACGGAATCCAAGCGCGCCCGGTTGTGGTCGATTTGCGGAAGCGTCAGGTGCGAATCTTTTGAAGTATCGCCGTGGCCGGGAAAATGTTTGCCGACTGAAATCACCTGCATCTGTTCCAATCCTTGCGCGTAAGCGATGCCTTTCAGGGCCACTTCTTCCGGATTTTCCCCGAAGGAACGGGCATTGATGACCGGATTGGCCGGATTGACATTGACATCCAGCACAGGCGCAAAATTGATTTGTACGCCCAATTCCCGGCATTCCCGTCCGACTTCTTCCCCGTATAACCGAATCCAGTCGTTATTCTGAATGGCTCCCAGCATCATGTTTTTGGGAAAACGGGGCGTGTCTTCCAAACGCATGGACAACCCCCATTCGCCGTCGAAAGAGATAAACAAGGGAATGCGGCTGTTTTGTTGATAGAGGTTGATGCTTTCGGCCTGGTCTTTCAGCGTTCCCTGGGAAAAAAGAATGCCGCCGACTTTTTGTCCGTTGATGTTGTTGAGAATGCGGTTGTGATAGGAAGGCCGCGGGTCGGCGATAATCATGAACAACTGTCCGATTTTTTCATCGGGGGTCATGGTAGCAAAAATGGAATCCACCCACTGGTTCATCGCTTTTGAGTCTATGCCTTTATAAAGAGCGGGTTGCGCCCGGGCATTAAAACCGGTAATGGTAAGCGCAAGAATCAACAGCCCTGTCCGCAAGAATACTGTCATTGCGGGCTTGACCCGCAATCCCAAGATGTCCGTTAATGGCCAATTAACGATTGGCAGGGGATTGCGGGTCAAGCCCGCAATGACAGGACTCTTGTAAACAGGGTTCTTGTAGTTTCTTTTTTTTTCTATCACTTTTCTGTTTCTTTTTCCATGACGACATCCAGTCGTCCCATGTAAACGCCTTTATTTCCCATTTGATTAATAACAACTTCTTTTCCCTCGAGGTTCAGCCGCCGGTCCGGTTTTAGTAAAAAAGTATGCGTGTGGCCTCCCAAAATCACATCTATGTTGCGGCTTTCTTTGGCCAACGTAATATCTCCCACCCGGTCTTCCGCCGGGAAATAACCCAAATGGGACAAACAAATGACCAAATCACAATTTTCTTTTTCTTTCAGGAAATCGGCCGTTTCATTCGCCGATTGAATCGGGTCGAGGTATTTCATTCCTTTGTAATGGTCTTCGGCCACTAATCCTTCCGGTGAAACGGTTAATCCGAAGACGCCGATTTTCAGACCGTCCCGGTGAAGGATAAGGTATTTCTTTGTCAATCCTTCCATTACCGTTCCGGTAAAATCCAGATTGGTTGCCACGACCGGAAATTTCGCGGCCTTAATCATATCCGCCAGCACATCCAATCCGTAATCAAATTCGTGATTGCCCAGACAGGCTGCATCGTATTTCATAAAATTCATGCAAGCCACTTCCGCCTCTCCTTTGAAAAGGTTGAAATAAGGTGTTCCCTGCACAAAATCGCCGGAATGGAACAGCAATACATTTGTATTTTCCTTGCGCACGACTTCTATATACGCCTCCTGACGGATGACTCCGCCCAAACCGGGATTCCGCGGGTCATTTTCCGGCAGCGGTTCGATACGGCTGTGCGTATCGTTGTGGTGCAAGATGACTAACTGTTTTGTTTCCTGAGCCTGAAGTTGGATACTAATTAATAATAGTAATCCGAGTATCGAGTGTCGCATTTGCTTCTTGATTATTTGAGGTTAAGTTTTTTACATACTGTATCATCACATCCCTGAGCGTTTCGTTGGAATCCAGTACATTCACAGATTGCCTGAATGCCACCATGCCGTCGTTGCCTTCCGCGAGGTAATCAATCGTAGCCACCCGGTAGGTCTTGTTTTCGTCCAACGGTTTCCCGCCGATTTCCAATGATTCGACCTCCCGCTTTTTGGCCACAATATGAATATCCTTGGACAAACCTTGTCCGCCGTGAAAAGCGATGAAATCAAAAAATTCCTTGACGGCCTTTCCGGGTAATTCCAACAATACCAACCGGTTGTCGAACGAATAGATTTCAAACATACTCCGGACAGTGATAGGGCCTTTGTTGAGCGAGGAACGCAATCCGCCGTTGTTCATAACGGCAAAATCAACATTTCCCCACAATTTTTCCGCCGTTTCTTTGATAGCATCGGCGGTAAAATTGCTTAGCAGACTTTGCGGATAACCCGATTCCAAGGTTTGAGCGGCTGTACCGACAGGCACATCCATTTCCGCATCCAATTTGGTTTTGTACGATTCGACCAAAGCCACCATTTGAGGATTGGCTTTTGCATCCCAGTCGCTGTTTATCTCAATGCGTGAAGCTTCGATGGAACGAATCCCATACCGGTCTTTCGCACAGGAAGATAAAAGGCCTGCGAGAAAAATAAATACGACTAAATTAACCTTCTTCATACGATGCATTTTCTACTTCTTTTACTCTTTTGAACAAGTCGGAAGCAAAGACAAAATCATTCAGCGTCTTATTGGTTGAATTCATGATTCCGTCTTTGGTGCCTTCCCATTCTTTTTTTCCTTCATTTATAAAAACAATTTTCTCTCCGATATTCATTACCGAATTCATATCGTGGGTATTGATTACCGTCGTCATCTTGTATTCGATGGTAATATCGTGAATCAAATCGTCAATCAACAGAGAGGTTTTCGGATCCAGTCCCGAATTGGGTTCATCACAAAACAAGTACTTCGGATTCAATGCGATGGCCCGGGCAATGGCCGCCCGCTTCATCATCCCGCCGCTGATTTCTCCGGGATACAGGTTGGCGGCGTCTTTCAGGTTCACCCGTTCCAGGCAAAAAATCGCCCGTTTTTCCCGTTCTTTCCGGGCCTCTTTTGTAAACATATCCAACGGAAACATCACATTTTCCAGTACCGTCATCGAATCGAACAAAGCAGATCCCTGGAACAACATCCCCATTTCGCGGCGGAGTGCGTTCAGTTCTTTTTTGCGCATACTGGGGAGATTCCGCCCGTTGTACAATACCTGACCGGAATCGGGCCGGAGAAGCCCGATAAGGATTTTCATGAAAACCGTTTTACCCGAACCGCTTCGTCCGATAATCAGGTTGGTTTTCCCCGGATCGAACGTAACGGAAATATCTTTGATTATCTCTTTGTCGTCGAATGACTTGATTATATTTCTAACGTCTATCATTAGCCAAGCATTAATTGAGTCAATACTAAGTCCACTGCCAAAATCAGCACACTGCTCATTACCACGGAATTGGTACTGGCTTTCCCTACTTGCAAAGCCCCTCCTTTCACATTGTAACCATAATAAGAAGCTGTGGAGACGATAATATAGGCAAATACCATGGATTTCATAATCGAATAACCGATGTAGCGGGGTTGAAACCAATATTGGATACCGTATTCGTATTTGGCGATGGTGATAATATCGGTAGCCCACCCGATGAAATAGCCGCCGCCGATGCCGAACACCATACTGAAAATAACCAATACGGGGATGAAGAACACGAATGCAACTACTTTAGGAAGGATAAGGAAGTTAGCCGAATTGACGCCCATGATTTCCAGCGCATCAATTTGTTCGGTCACCCGCATCGTTCCCAGTTCCGAAGCCACATTGGAACCCACTTTCCCGGCCAGGATCAGGCACATGATGGAAGACGAAAACTCGAGGAGAATCACTTCCCGCGCAATATAACCCACCGTAAAATCGGGAATAATCGGCGATTGTATATTCAACGAAACCTGAATGGTAATTACGGCGCCGATGAAGACGGAAATAAAGACGACAATCCAAAGCGAATCCACGCCCAGCTTATATATTTCCTTGAAAGTCTGCCTGAAAAACACGCTCCAACGTTCAGGAATAGAGAATGTACGGTACATTAATAAGACGTATTCACCAAATTTTTGTAATGCTTTTATCATAACCGAATCTCCGAATCTTGTAAATAAGCCACAAATGTAGCATTTTTTAAGCTAAATCGAATGCGTCCGTCCTGTTAAATTTTGGTAATTTCTTGGTTTATATAAAAAAAGATATTACTTTTGCCCATTAAATAAATAAAAAAAGGGTTTATAACAAAATAGAAAACAGTTTATAAAGATATAATTCATTAAAGAAAAGCGTAAGCTATTATTCTTGTTATTAGAAATCTGAACAATTTCATCACGTACAAGGATAAGTTAGTAAACGTTCACGTTCATTCGTGGGCATAACTTATTTGTACGTGTGGGTAGTTCAGAACCTCTAATAACAAATAAAGTTGAGTCCCACGTTTTTCTATTTTAAATAACCGCTTCTCAGGGACTTGGAGGCATAAATTCTACAGACATGCAGAACAAGTCAAAAATGTTTTCACAAATACATACAATCGTCATTTCGAGCGTAGCGAGAAATCTAAGGCTCAACCGTAGGCCCTACGGCTTAGCTTTAGATTTCTCACTTCGTTCGAAATGACGGGGAAAGAAATTGGCGGACGTAGAGGTTCAATGGTTTTTCACTCTCATTTTTTACTATTTGAACGCGTCCGCCCATCACTTAGGGTACAGGCAACCCACAAGATTTTTTTTCATTTTTATTAAATTTATAATTACCGGTTGCCTTGCCCTTATGTTCTAAAATGAACGAAAATACGAAATTAATAATTTTAAAATAATATGAAAAAGATGATTTTTTTAGTGCTGACACTCATCGTTATGGGTGCAGCCGGTGTGAATGCACAAGTACGTATCGGAGGAGCCGATACGGATGCTCCCACCCAAGGCGCCGTCCTGGATTTGAATAATGCGGACGATGGTTATGTAGGCGGATTATTATTGCCCAAAGTAAGCAGTTTGGACGAAAGCAGTATTGGTGCGTTTTCTACGGATGCAGATGCCGCTGCCAAGCTTGTCGGACTGATTGTGTATAATGCCGATCCCGACGCAGAAGGTATTTATATCTGGACAGGTGAGACGGACGGATGGAAACCGATTTGGAAGAAAAATTAATGAAGAGAATGAAGATGAAACAGAGAACAAAAAGAACTTGGGCGGCATGCCTTGCCGTCCTTTGGCTGGTTTTGCCTGCCATGCTGCAAGCGCAGGTACATATCGGCGGAACGGAGAGCGCTGTAAAGGGAGCCTTGCTGGATTTGACAACTCCCGAAGGGTCGAATCTCGGCTTACTTCCACTAAATGTAAGTATTGAGGATATCAATGAAATTCCGGATGCGTTCACGAATAAGGCTTCTATCACTGCCGGTGATTTGCAAGGCTTGATCGTGTATAATACGAACGTTGACCTCACGAATGGAGCCGGTCTTTATGTTTGGGACGGGGCGAAATGGAATAAAGTGGGTGCGGCTGTTCCGGCTACCGGCGTATCGGTAAGCCCGACTACTTTGAACTTTACGTCTAAGACCACTTCTCCGCTGACAGCTACAGTCGAGCCGATTACCGCTGTACAGACCGTGACTTGGGATTCAAACAATACGGATGTGGCGACGGTTAGCGCCGACGGTGTGGTAACTGCCGTTAGCAACGGTAACGCGACGATTACAGTCACTACCGAGTCGGGTAAAACGGCTACTTGTGCAGTCACTGTATCTATCACCGGACCCGACACTGAAAATATTGGCGGTAATACGTATGCAACTTACTGCTACGGTGCTACGATTGGGTGCTGGATGGTGCAAAACTCCAAGGAAGGTACGGCCAGTATGACGTATAGTAACGTAAAGTACTTTGCTTGGAGTGCTCGCAATCGTGCGTGCCCGGCACCTTGGGCGGTACCAACAACCGCGCAGTGGACACTGCTGAAGAACTACTTGAATACCAACGCTACGGCTGCCGAAAAAGCCATGTGGAATTCTGGCGCAGCCCTTCGGGGCTACTTGTACGGATCATCACCGCGCGACTTTGGCGATTATGGAGAGTGGTGGAGTGCGTCGGCCGCCAACAAGTTCGTGATGGTATCCAAAGGAGGCGGAATGTCCGGCCCGAGTGATATGGTTGGCTCCGAAACTTATTATTGCCCGGTGAGGTGCATTAAGATGTAATTTACTCGTTGAACTTTAAACTAAATTTCTTCCCTCCTAAGGGAAAGAAATAGGCACCGTATGTCTTTTATCAATGAAGGTCGCAAAACTCAACCTTCATTGGTAAAAAAAGGTATAATCTTTAAGAGACTAATTAATAAAGGGTTGCGTTTTCTTATGGATAGTAAGAACGAGGAAACCGGAGCATCTATCGGATGAAAGTTTCCAAATGATTTTCTATCAAACTAATAAGAAACGCAACCCTTTCTATATCCCTATTTAAGCGCGAGTAATGACAACTCAGCCTCATGCTATATTAAATTTTATTGTTACCTTTGTAAGCATTTATGAAAAAGAGTCTAATATTGTAACAAATAATAACATGTCTGAAAATTTATCGTACAAAGTGGCGGATATCAGTTTGGCTGATTTTGGAAGAAAAGAAATTGAAATTGCAGAACACGAAATGCCGGGTTTGATGGCGCTTCGTGCCAACTATGGAAAAGAAAAGCCGTTGAAAGGCGCACGCATCATGGGATCCTTGCACATGACTATTCAAACGGCGGTTTTGATTGAAACCTTGGTGGAATTGGGAGCGGATGTTCGTTGGGTAAGTTGTAATATTTTTTCTACCCAGGATCATGCCGCAGCCGCCATCGCCGCCCGCGGAATTCCCGTTTTTGCCTGGAAAGGCGAAACGTTGGAAGAATATTGGTGGTGTACCGACCAGGCTTTGCGTTTCCCGAATGGAGAAGGCCCCAACCTGATTGTCGATGACGGAGGAGATGCTACCCTGTTGATTCACTGGGGATACAAAGCGGAAAATGACGCTTCTACCATCGACCGGAAAGGCGATAATCACGAAGAACAAGTAATTTTGGATACGCTCAACCGTATCCTGAAAGAAGATAATACCCGTTGGCATCGCACGGTTTCCAAATTAAAAGGCGTTTCCGAAGAAACGACTACCGGCGTTCACCGCTTGTATCAAATGCTTGAAAAAGGCGAATTGCTGATTCCGGCCATCAATGTAAACGATTCTGTCACCAAATCCAAATTCGACAATCTGTACGGTTGCCGCGAATCGTTGGCCGACGGAATCAAACGGGCTACCGATGTGATGATTGCCGGAAAAGTAGTTGTAGTACTCGGTTACGGCGATGTGGGAAAAGGTTGCGCCAAATCCATGCGCGCCTACGGAGCGCGGGTGTTGGTTACCGAAATCGATCCGATTTGCGCCTTACAGGCTGCTATGGAAGGTTTTGAAGTGACCACCATGGAAAAAGCCGTGAAAGAAGGGAATATTTTTGTGACAACGACCGGCAACCGGGACGTCATCACGATTGACCATTTGAAAGAAATGAAAGACCAGGCCATCGTTTGCAATATCGGTCACTTCGATAATGAAATCCAAGTGGATAAATTGGTTCATTATCCGGGAATTAAGCATACCAACATCAAACCGCAAGTGGATAAATATACGTTCCCTGCGGGAAATTCCATCTTCCTGTTGGCGGAAGGCCGTTTGGTGAATTTGGGTTGTGCCACAGGACATCCGTCGTTTGTGATGAGCAACTCGTTCACCAATCAAACATTGGCGCAATTGGATCTTTGGAAAAACGATTACGAAGTGAATGTGTATCGTTTGTCCAAACAGTTGGACGAAGAAGTAGCGCGTTTGCATTTGGCTACTATCGGTGTGGAATTGACTAAATTAACTCCCGAACAGGCTGCTTATATCGGCGTAAACGAAGAAGGCCCATATAAACCCGAACACTACAGGTATTGAGAGTTAATAACTAAAAACTAAAAACTAAAAGTTGGCTGACGCCTATTTATTATCCGCGCTTTGCGCAACTTTTAGTTTTTAGTTTTTAACTTTTAGTTTTTTATTATGTTGTACAGAAGCAAAGCGCCTTTGCGGATTGGTTTGGCCGGCGGCGGATCCGATGTAAGTCCCTACTCCGATATATACGGAGGAGCGATTTTGAATGCAACTATTTCGTTGTACGCGTATGCCAATATAGAGCCGCTTCCGGAACCTAAAATTATCCTGGAAAGTCTGGAACGGGAAGAGTATCAGGAATTTCCCTTGCTGGACGAATTGCCGGTTGACGGAACGCTGGATTTATTGAAAGGCGTTTACAACCGTATCCGGAAAGATTATGCGCCGGATTTCAAAGGATTTCGCCTGAGTACGCATGTAGATGTGCCGGCTGGTTCGGGGTTGGGCACTTCTTCTACATTGGCGGTAGCTATCCTGGGCGCCTTTATCAAATGGTTTCAATTGCCTTTGGGCAGTTACGATATTGCGCAATATGCCTACAACATCGAACGGCAGGATTTGCAAATGGCCGGCGGCAAGCAAGACCAGTATGCGGCTACTTTCGGTGGCGTAAACTATATGGAGTTTTATGAAAACAACAAAGTGATTGTCAATCCTTTACGAATAGATAAACCGTATTTGCACGAATTGGAAAATAATTTGTTGTTGTATTTTACTCAAACCACGCATGTTTCGTCCGATATTATCAAGGAACAGCAAAAAAATGTGATGACCCACAATACGTCTTCTGTGGAAGCGATGCACAAAATCAAGGAGCAGGCGCAAGAAATGAAGGAAGCTCTATTGACCGGGAAAATCAACCGGATAGGCGAAATCTTTGACGAAGGATTTGCCTACAAAAAACAAATGGCCAAAGATGTGTCCAATGCATTCATAGACGAAATATACAGGGAAGCGAAACAGGCCGGAGCCACCGGAGGCCGGATTTCCGGAGCGGGCGGCGGCGGTTTTATGCTGTTTTATTGTCCCGACAACAAAAAATTCCGGGTGATGAAAGCACTCGAACGTTTTGGCGGGCATTTTTATCCCTATCGCTTTGTGAAAGACGGGCTTTTTACCTGGAGCATTTAAATAAAAATGCTAACTTTGTATTTCTAATCGTAATTTAAACAATAGAAAATGCTTTACCTTAAAAGTTTAGAAATAGAAAATGTCCGGTGTTTTGGAAACAAACAACGGATTGACTTTACCGACAACAACGGAAATATATCGCAATGGACGGTAATTTTGGGCGATAATGGTACCGGTAAAACGACTATTTTGCGAAGTTTAGTTTCTTTATTGCCTACTCCACAAAGCTTTTCAGAGAAGCGAAATCATTTGGATACAGAGTATGATTTAAGCATCAATAATGAATGGCGCAATGCTTGGGATTTGAAACATAAGAATGGCGAATTAAATTCAAACCTTTCATTAACCGTTGCAGAATGTGCAGAACCATTTAAAAAAATTGAGGTGGAAATACCTCTGTTATATACGCTGAATCACAAAGAATCGAATAGAGATAACTATCTACAAGCGACACATTTTAACACAAAACTTCTCTCGCCGGTTCATTGTTTTGCGTACGGAGCCAATCGTAAAATGTCCGAAAAATCATTATCGGATGACAACTTCAATAGTACCAGTGATACACTTTTCAGAGATAACGCATTGCTTCAAAATTCATCGGAATATTTTTTGCGATTAGATTACGAAACAGCAAAAAGCAGAAAAGGAAGTGAAGAACTCAATCGGGTCAAAGAGCTATTATTAAAAGTATTACCGGAAGGTATTCAAGATATTCAGGTTGCAAAAACAGGGAAATTACAACGGGAAGTTCAAGTGAAAACAACATTTGGTTGGGTGAATTTGAATGATCTGAGTTTAGGTTACAAAACAACAATTGCCTGGTTGATTGATTTTGCCACAAAAATGATTTATTATCATGAAAAAAGTGAAACCCCATTTGATGAGCCGGCTATTTTAATTTTAGATGAAATAGACTTGCACATGCATCCTGCCTGGCAAAGAGAAATTATTGAGAATTTGACAAAAATTTTCACAAAAACACAATTTATTGTTACTGCACATAGTCCCTTGATTGCGCAGGCAGCTCTCAATTCCAAACTGGTTTTATTGAAACAAGACAACGATTCTGTCAAAATAATAAATGAACCGGACGTAATAAAGAGCTGGCGAATAGATCAGGTTTTGACAAGTGATTTATTTGGATTAAAAGAAGCTCGTCCCAAAGAAATAGAAATAAAGATAGAACGGCGTAGAAGTTTATTGAAAAAAAATAATTTGAATGAGAAAGAACAAAAGGAGTTGGAACAACTAAATCAAGAAATCTATGCGATGCCGATGGGAGAAACCAAAGAAGAAATGGATGCGATAGATATTTTGCGCGATTTTGCAGAAAAATTGGAAACGGCCCAAAAGAAAAAATAAATATGATTAAGATTCATAAATCCTCAAACATTCCAAGCGTTTTGACTACGAAGGGATCTGTTGAAACGGCTAATTTAATCAACGCTTACCATACGAATCCAAGTCATCCATTTTCTTTTGATCAATCTATTTATGGACATTCAACAGTAAAAAAACAGCTTATAAAAGAACAACACGAAAAATGTTGCTTTTGTGAGGCAAAATTTTTAGACAATAGTTTTGGTGATGTTGAACATTTTAGACCTAAAGCAGCTTACAAAAAAAGAGGGGCAAGTCAATTAACCTATCCGGGATATTATTGGTTGGCATATGATTGGAATAATTTGATGTTTTCATGTGAAAAATGTAACAGGAGTTATAAAAAAAATGAGTTTCCATTGAATGATGAAACAACCAGAAAGTTTCATCACGCACATCCCAATCCGTTAGAAAAAGAAGACCGGTTATTGATAAATCCGATTGAAGAAGATCCGTCTCATTTTATAACATTTAAAGAGGAAGTTCCGATAGCAATCAACAATAACTTAAAAGGACAGACATCTATAGAAGTATATGGACTTGAAAGATTAGATAATTCACGATTAGAGCATCTTTTTTATTTAAAAAGTATTCTCCCGTATGCAAATATTGATGAAGCAAATAGTGTGGATGTCAATGAAGCGGCTAAGTATTTAAAAATTTCAACTGATGACGTAGTTGATCTCATCAAAAATGCAAAAGCTTTGTTCAATTCGGCGGCAAAAGACTCTGCAAAATTTGCCCTGTGTGTAAGATGTAAGTTTCCGTATTTGCCCACTATTTAAATGAAATTTATGATTAAACAAAGAATCCAATCATCCATTGATGTCAAACAAGCTATTCTGCAAAACGAAACGTTGTTAAGCCATATTGAACAAGCAGTGGAAGTCATCACCGATTGTTTCAAAAACGGCAACAAAGTCTTTTTCTGCGGAAACGGCGGGAGCGCCGCCGATGCACAACATTTGGCTGCGGAATTTTCCGGGAAATTCTATCTCGACCGGGAAGTATTGCCGGCAGAAGCCTTGCATTGCAATACCTCTTATCTGACAGCTGTTTCCAACGATTATTCGTTCGACATTATTTATGCGCGTTTGATTGCAGGCATTGCTAAAAAAGGAGATGTTTTGGTCGGTTTATCCACTTCCGGAAACTCAAAAAATATTATCCGGGCTTTTGAAAAGGCTCGTGAATTGGGTGTTTATACCATCGCTTTCACAGGCAAAACCGGCGGATTGATGCGCGACCTGTCCGATATTTTACTCAATGTCCCTTCGGACGACACACCCCGCATTCAGGAAAGCCATATTCTGGTGGGACATATTATCTGTGAATTAGTCGAATCCAATATTTTCAGTTAAAAATGGAAGTCATTATTTTAGCCGGAGGGATAGGTAGCCGCTTGCAATCGGTGGTCAGTGATGTGCCGAAATGTATGGCTGAGGTGGCCGGAAAACCTTTTCTCCATTATCTCTTTCACTATCTGATCCCTTTCCAGCCGGAACGGGTTATTCTTTCGTTGGGTTACAAACATCAAATAGTAGAAAAATGGATAGCTACGCTAAATTTGCCTTTTGAGGTAACGACTAAAGTGGAAGAATCTCCTTTGGGAACCGGAGGCGCCATTAAATATGCGCTGTCGGCTGTAAAAGGCGATTCGGCCATCGTCATCAACGGCGATACTTTTTTCAATATTGATTTGGATCAATTCGAGCGATTTCATCTGTTCCAACAGGCGGAGGCAACGATTGCCTTGAAGCCGATGACGAATTTTGAACGTTACGGTTCTGTTATTTTGGATGAAGAAAGTAAACAAATCGGAAATTTTGAAGAAAAAAAATACTGCGAAAAAGGCCTCATCAATGGCGGAATTTATGCCATTCGGAAAGATGCATTGGATATTTTCCCGGAGAAATTTTCCATGGAAAATGATTATTTTTCCCGTAAAGTGGCGGAGGGAAAATTATCCGGTTATATAAGCGACGGCTTTTTTATCGATATCGGTATTCCGGAAGATTATAAACGGGCTCAGTCATTATTTAAATGAAATAATCCACGAATTACACTAATTTACACGAATTATTTTTTTCGTGGTAATTCGTGTAATTCGTGGATAAAAACGTAAACAAATGAAAACATTGTTCTTAGACCGCGACGGCGTGATTAACCGGGAACGCCCCGGTGATTATGTAAAAACCCGTGCCGAATTTATTTTTCTACCCGGCGTTTTGGAAGCCTTAGCCATCTTGAACAAACATTTCGACCGGATTTTTATCGTTTCCAACCAAAGAGGCGTGGGCAAGGGCATTATGACCCGCGAAACATTGGATGACATTCATGCTTGGATGTTGCAAGAAATCAATGCCGCCGGCGGACGTATCGACAAAATCTATGTTTGCACCGACATCAATGACCATAGCTTCCACCGCAAACCCAACACAGGCATGGCTTTACAAGCTGCAAATGATTTTCCGGAAGTGATTCTGACGGAAAGTATCATGGTAGGAAACAGCCTTTCCGATATGGAGTTTGGAAAAAATGCGGACATGCAAACAGTTCTCGTAGGAGACAAATATGCAGAAAAAAATGTACCTTTAGCCGATTATTTTTTTAAGGATTTATTAGCATTTGCACAACATTTATGAGAATCGCCTATCTATCCACATTTTATCCGTTCCGCGGAGGAATCGCCCAGTTCAACGCCTTGCTTTACCAAGCGCTGGAAAAACAAGGGCATACGGTGAAAGCCTATACGTTCACCTGCCAGTATCCGTCTGTTTTATTTCCGGGGAAAACACAATATGTAACGGAAAAAGACCGGGCCATCCCCATTGACAGTGAAGCGGTTCTGAATACCGTTAATCCTTTTTCGTATGAAACGGCTGCCCGTAAAATCCTGAAGTGGCAACCGGATGTGCTGGTGATGAAATATTGGATGAGCTTTTTTTCCCCGGCCTTGGCTCATGTAGCAAACCGCCTGAAAAAGAAAGGCGTGAAAGTAGTTTGTATCATTGATAATGCCATTCCGCACGAACCGCGTTTTTTTGATAAAACGTTGGCCCGCTTGTTATTCAATCAGTGCACCCATTTCATCGTGATGAGCGAAGTCGTGAAAAAAGATTTGCTTTCCTTAAAACCCGATGCTAAGTATCTTTTAAAACCGCATCCTTTATACGATCATTTCGGCGAAAAAATAACTTCCGCCGAAGCGAGAAAAACATTAAATTTGGATGTTCATAAAAAAACGCTGCTCTTCTTCGGTTTGATTCGCGATTACAAAGGATTGGATTGGTTGATGGATGCGATGGCTGAATTAGATGATTCGTATCAATTACTGATAGCGGGAGAATCGTACGGCTCTTTTGAGAAATACCAAAAACAAATTGATCAATCTCCGGCTAAAGAACGAATGAATGTACTCAATCAGTATATTGACGATAAAGAGGTGCCGGTCTTGTTTTCTGCGGCGGATGTCCTGGTTTTACCTTATAAATCGGCTACGCAAAGCGGCGTAATTCCGATTGCTTACCATTTTGAAGTCCCGGTAGTGGCTACGGATGTAGGCGGACTAAAAGAAACCATCGAAGAAGCGGGTACGGGAATCATTTGTCAACCGGAAGTAGCAAGTCTGGTTCGCGGCATCGAAGAACTGTTTGCCGTTGGGCAAGAAAAATTCATTGCCCGCATTCAAAAGGAAAAGAAAACACTTTCGTGGGAAGTTTTTGCTCAGGCGCTTGTCGGATTCTTGGAAAAATAGGAGCGGCTCCTTCGTTTTTGTGGCCATTTTTAGCAACCAATAGATTGGATATATTGTTTTGTTTGTGATGAATAGCAAAAGAAGCAAAAAACGTATAAAGACAGGAATATTCATTGTTGTATTGGTTGCAGTGATCGGACTGTTGAATATTTTTTTGATTGCCGAAGCTAAAAAAATAGCGCGGAACCGGCTAATCAAACATGTGGGTCTGGTAACGGACGGCCTGTACAGTTTGGATTTTGGGAATCTGGATATTAATCTCCAGAACGCATCGGTCGATTTGAAGGATATTACCTTGAATCTGAATCAGAAGCGATTAAATGAACTTTACCGGGTGGACAGCCTGCCCAAGTTTTACGGTTATTTGAAAATTGACAAAATCAGCCTGGAAGGTGTGGCGTTTATTTACCGGAAAAAACCGGAGAACCGCAAATTACTTTGCCGCCGTATTGATATCATCCGCCCGCAAATCACAGTCATTGATAATGCCCAGGGAATAAAATCAAAACATCCCAAGGATACGGTTGTGAAAGTGCCCAACAAAACCCCTTATGAAATGATTGCGCCTTATTTTGAATTGTTATCCGTTTCCAAAATCCGAATGGAGGAGGGAGTCTTACATTTTTATTCCGAAAACAAGCAGGATACCACCCGGATAATCTTGCATAACATTCATTTTCAGGCGGATGAATTTAGGATTGATTCGCTTTCGGACAAAAATCTTCATTGTTTATACAGTCAGGATTTTCAGTTAGCCGTTGATTCAACGGCTATTCATTTTCCAAATCATTTATATACATTGCGTTCGGGTAAAATAGAAGTCGATTTAAACGATTCGCTTTTGCAGATCAATGATGTGTCGTATGTTTCCAAAATCCCCAAATGGGAATTTGCGTATCGGGACCCGAAGCATTCCGATTGGATGGATTTGCGGATAGGAACCATCGAATTGAAGGGTTTGCATATTCAAAAATGGATGACGGAAAAACGCCTGTTTTTGGACAGTTTATTCGTCAGTTCAGTTCATTTCCGGAATTATAAAAATCAGAAAATCATTACGCCGCCTAAAAAAGTCCCGATGATTTACGAAACGGTTCAGCATTTTCCGGTTCCTTTTTCTATTAATTATGTGAAAGCATCCGATTTAAATGTTTTTTATGAAGAATTGGCCAAAAAAGGCGCCAAGCCGGGTTTGATCAAATTTACAAAAATGGAAGGTATTTTCGACGGATTCACCAATATCGTTTCTTCTCCGAAGCAGGTGAATAAGTTGACGGCGACCGGCCGATTGATGAATAGAGGCTTGATACAAGCGGAACTTTCGTTCCCGGTGGATCCAACGAATGACCAGGCGCGTATCACCGGCACGCTGGGGCCGATGAATATGATTTCTTTTAATTCCATTATTGAGCCGATGGCTCCTCCGCTCCGGATTAAGAGCGGTTTCATTGAAGGCTTGGATTTTGATATTGTGGGAGGAAAAGAAAAAGCGGATATTGATATGTGTTTGTATTACAATCACCTGTCAGTCGATATCGGCTTACTGTCATTGATTGCGGACGGTCTGATTGAACGGGATAATCCCAAACCCGGAAAAGAACTCCGGCGCGTTCATGCGGAACACATCCGCGACCCCTACCATTCTTCTTTTAATTACTTGTGGAAAATCTATTTTGCCGGCATAAAAGAAACGCTGGGATACACCGAGAAAAGACAAAAAAACATCGAATGGGCGATAAAAGAATACCACACACTGAAAAAGAAGTAGAACAATATCAGAACCAGACTGCACTTAAGGAACTATATAATCGAAATCAATGTCTCTTGGGATGAAGAACCCTTTTATACAATTAGGATTACGAACACAGATTTGAATATGGTTCTTTTCTTTGAAACCAGCATTGGGGTATAAATTTTCACCTTCCCAAAATACACCTCGAACAGAATCAAATGATCGAAATCGTTATCACTCCTTTTCATAAAAGATTTCCCTGCAACAATAGCATCCCTGACTGATTTGTCACAACCATGAAATCCGATAACAATATTACGGCTCTTGGAATACATGATGATTTATTTTACGTCCTGACGGGTAACGGTAAGAAATTTCGTTATCTTCATTTCCTGTAAAACGATAAGGTTCTGTTACATCTCCCTTTTCATCAAGAATACCGGCCCTGACCAAGAAAGCGCAAAACTTTTCACGCGTGTTTAATTCCTCTTCATAATAGGCTTTCATGTCCTCAATGTAATTTTTTAATTCTCTTTCTTCCATGATGGTATCTTTTTTTTAGGATTCGTGAGACAAAGGTACGAATTTATTTGATTCTTTACTCCTCCACCCGTTTTAATTTCGCCACCGCCGACTCCAGCGATTCTGTCGGCTCGATAATATTATATCCGCCCCAGAAATCCTTGTCGTAATACGACATTACTTCCTCACTCAACGAATGTCTGGCTGAAAACGCATTCTTGCCGGTAATCTTGGCAATATTCTCATTTTCCCGGTCGGTTATAACCATTTCACTAATCACCGTATAATGTGTGGAAAACAATTTCTTTTTCCAATCGCACCGGAAATTAAGTTCGTTACGAATGTAATTCAGGTAGCTTTTCCCGTTTTGTTGCTTATACGAAACGGTATAAGAGACTTCATCGGGGATAAACCGCAAACCGGAAGGCTTGTTTTTCAAGATCATTTCCGTCACCTTGTCTTTGTCCTTCATATCCATGCTAAATTCAACCCGTGTGAAAGCAAGTGTCTCTTTGTCAATATAATACGCTCCCGAATAAAGCGGTTGCGAAACCAGCATCTGCGGCTTGAAATGCACCACGTACTGCAAGCGGTCGTCTATGGATGTGATTTCACCCATTTTATAGGAATAACAGGAAAGCAATTCCTTATCCAACAAGACATCGGGATTTTTTACCACATCCACGAAAACAGCCATATTAGGACCTCCCACCAATTTGACGGCAAGCGTATCTTTTTGATTCGGACTCAACAGTTTACGCCCTTTCAGGATTTGTACCCGGTCGCTTACAGCATCCTTTTTATAGGAAGATTTGTAAACATCCATCACCGCTTCGGAAACATTGATATACCGTTTCCCTTTTTGAATCGTTTCCCGGTAAAAGGCCGTCAGCAAATTCGGCGTACTGCTGTAATTGGTTTCCACCTTATCAATCGCCGCAATGACCAAGTCCACCGGATTTTTCCAACTCATCACTTCAATTTCTTTTAACTCAATGGAATGCGGGGAAAGATAAAAGGTTTGGTTGGACACATTCGAGGCGCTGACGGTATATTTGGCATTGTAATATCCCACAGACGACAATTCGATTTCGCGCACATCCAATCCTTTGTTGATCTTCAGGACAAACTCGCCGTTTTCATTGGTAATCGTGCCAATATTCGTTCCCACAGCCGATATATTGACATATTCTAAGTTCTTTTTACTCTTTGCATTTTTCACCACACCTCCAATGGTAAAGAAATCTTCGCCGGTTTGCGCCTGCATGGCGGGAACAAAAACGAGCAAACTCAAAAGAAGAATTCCTGTTGTTGCTTTTTTCAATTGTTTTTTCATACTTTTGTGGAATTATGTGTCGTAATTATTTTTATCTGTTCATCATTTTCAGCTTGTTCTCCCGGCAAACCGCCTGTGCATTCGAGATAGATTCCGTTGCGTACCAATTGAATCCCAAGGACTTGATTATTCCCGCGGGCTTGCTCACTATCGGAACGGTCGCCTCGCTTACGGAACACTACGATATTCTCAACTTTTCCCGTCCGGAAAAAAATCCGGCCTCCACTCCTTTCGACGATGTATTTCAATATGCTCCCATGTCTTCGCTCTTTTTGTTCGATGCCTTGGGAAAAGAGAAACATCATCCGGTGGACCAGTTTTTCGTGATGGCCTTATCCTACGGCATTACCATCGTTCCGGTAAAACTAATCAAGGATAATTATACGGTTCTCCGCCCCAATGGGGAACCCGGCTCTTTCCCGTCCGGACATACAGCCGCCGCTTTTGTGGGCGCCCATGTCATTTACAAGGAATTCAAAGATTCCAATACGCTCATTGCCTTTTCGGGCTACGGTATGGCCGGCGTGGTGGCCGCCTCCCGTATTATCCACAACCGGCACTGGGTGAGCGATGTATTCGCTGCTGCGGGCATCGCCATGCTGTCCACAGAATTGGCCTACCTGATTTACTTCCCTGTCCGGAATCTTGTGACCGGAAAAATGAGTCAACTCTTTGGAAAAGAGATTGCTATCACTCCCGTCATTCATTCCGAAACACTTGGTTTTCACCTGAATATCCGATTTTGAACAAAGATAAGCATAAGTACTAAATATTCAAAAAGATATGTCAAAAATAAAAATATATAAAGCCTCAGCCGGTTCAGGCAAGACCTACACTTTAGCTTTGGAATACATCAAAGAGTTGCTAATCGCCTCTTCGGACGAAAATTACCGGCACATCCTGGCGGTGACTTTTACCAAAGATGCCACCGGCGAAATGAAAGACCGTATTTTAGCCGAACTCTACGGATTGGCTTTCCATACGGACGATTCCGCCGGATTTATGGACTCCCTGCAAAATACCTTGAAGGAAGCCGGTTATCCGTTGACTGAGAAAAAGATACGGGAAAAAGCGGAAACGGTCTTGCAAAATATCCTCCACGATTACAGCCGGTTGAATATTTCTACTATCGACAGTTTTTTCCAACGGGTCATTCGCAACCTTGCCCGCGAATTGGGCCGGGGTTCCAAATTCAATGTAGAAATGAATACCCATAAAGTGCTGCAGGAGGCCGTTCATGCAACCATTGAAAAAGCCGGCCAAAACAAACAGATTTTGGAATGGCTTACCACCTATATCGAACAGAAATTAGACGATGACCGCAACTGGCGGATTGAAAACGAAATATTTGAATTCAGTCATTGCATCTACAATGAATTTTTTCAGGAACACGAACAGGCTTTGCGGAAGCAATTGCAGGAAAATCCTTTGCTGTTCAAACAATTGAAAAAACAGCAGGAACAAATCAAAAAAGATTGCAGGGAATATTTCACTGCTACTTATCAAAAAGTGCAACAGCTGATTGACAGCAATACTCTTTCGCCGGAAGATTTTATCCGGAAAGGGATTCCCATTCATTTTTTCCGCAAATTGGCCGAAGGTAATTACGGCGTGGATGTCAATAAAACGCTCTTGGATTGTTGTGAAGATGCCGCTTCCTGGACAAGCAAATCCCATAAAAGGCGGAACGAAATAGTGGCTTTGGTCGATTCGTCCCTGATTCCTTTGTTAAAAGAGGCGCTGAATGTACTGAAAATCATGCTCACGTCCCGGATGATTACCGGAAATCTGCACCAGTTGGGTTTGGTTTGGGACATTACCAAAGAAATCACCGAACAAAATGCGGAGAACAACCGGTTTATGTTGTCCGACAGCGCGATGTTCCTCAACGAAATGATTGACGATTCGGATGCGCCGTTTATTTACGAAAAGTTGGGGAGTGACATTCAGCACGTGATGATTGATGAATTTCAGGATACTTCCCGTTTGCAATGGCGTAATTTCAAGGCGCTGCTTTCCAATATTATCGCCAATGACAATTTCAGTTTGATAGTGGGCGATGTCAAGCAATCGATTTACCGCTGGCGAAACGGCGACTGGCGGATATTAAACAACATCGGGAACGAACTGCATGCCGTTGTTAAATCGTTGGAATACAATTTCCGGAGCGAGAAAAACATTGTGGAATTTAACAATGCTTTTTTTACTTCGGCGGCCCAATCGCTCAATGAATTGTATGCAACGAAATTGGACGCTACGTCCCAATCGCCTTTCGGTTCCACTTACGACTCAACAGATGTCAGCCAAAAAACGCATAAAAAAACGGCATCGGGTTACGTGTCCATTGATTTCATTCCCGACAAAAAAGACGAAATTCCTTATCCGGAGTTGATGAAAGAGGCTGTTTTCTTGCAATTGCAAAAACTCTTTGAAGCGAAAGTTCCGGCCCGCGATATTTGTATTTTAACACGTAAAAACAAAGAGATTATCGTTTTGGCCGAATATCTTTCTTCGCTCAAAAACGACCATCCGGAAATGGACAGGGAGCATTACCTGGATATTGTCTCCGATGAGGCTTTTCAATTGAAGTCGTCTCCCGCCGTCAAAATCATTATTGAGGCGCTCAAGGTGATTGCCGACCCGGAGAATATGACTAATAAGGAATGCCTCACCTTCGTCATTTCGAGCGTAGCGAGAAATCTATTTTGCCCCGTAGGCCCTACGGAACAGCTTAGATTTCTCGCTACGCTCGAAATGACGGAATTGCAAGGTGGGCGGGCGATGCCCTTGCTCGAATTGATCGGCCACATTTACCGTCATTTCCAATTGGAACAAATTGAGGGCCAATCGGCCTATCTCTTTGCCTTTTACGATGCGGTATCCCACTATTTAAACGAAAATCCGGCGGATATCAATCATTTCCTGCAATATTGGGACAGCGAATTGAAGCTGAAAGCCATCCCAACCGGTTCGGGGGTTTCGGGAATCCGCGCCATGACCATCCACAAATCCAAGGGACTGCAATTTCATACGGTGATGATTCCCTATTGCGACTGGAATATCAATCCGAAGAGCGGCGATACCGTATGGTGCGGGCCGAAAGAAGATTTGTATCAGGTAGAATTGTTGCCGGTGGCCTATTCGAGCGCCATGTCCGGGACTGTTTTTGCACCCGAATACAAAGAAGAAACGTCCCAATCCTGGTTGGACAACCTGAATATCCTTTATGTCGGGTTTACGCGGGCCGAACACAATCTGATTTTGCTGGCCAAATACAAAAAGACCTTGGATTCAGCAGATAAGATAACCACCGTTTCCGATTTATTACAATTGACTGTCGCCGAATTGGATGGAACCCGGAACGATGAAAACAAACATTTTGAAAAAGGCGCTCCGGAAACCCCTTCTGTGCACCCTGCACCCTGCACCCTGCACCCAATCCTTTGAAGCAAACGCCTCCATCCCGGAAGGTTTCTTTTGTTTCCAAAGAATTTCAACCGGGCAAGTCCATTTTCAAACAATCCAATCAATCGCGGGAATTTGTAAATCCGGAGGCTCCCGGCAAAGAAAATTATGTATCCTACGGAAACATCATGCACAATCTGTTTGAGCAAATCAATCATTTCGATGACATTGAAAAAGCAATCGACCGGCTGATTATCCAAGGCGTACTTCCACCGGACGATAAACAAGGGTATATCGACAAAATCCACGGCGCCATCCGGGAATCCCAAGTAGAAGACTGGTTCAACGGGAAATACAAAAGTTACCGGGAATATTCCATTATCACGGAAGAAGGCGGGGAAATAGTCACCAAACGCCCCGACCGGGTATTGCTTTCGGAAAATGCGACCCTCGTGGTGGATTACAAATTCGGGAAAGCCCATACTGCCCATCAAAAGCAGGTAAAACAATACATGGATTTATTGGAAAATATGCATTATCCGAATATAGAAGGATATTTGTGGTATGTGGAAGAACGGAAAATTTGCCGGGTGGTGTGATATAAAGAGGGTTGCGTTTCTTAGAAAGAAACGCAACCCTCGTAAACATATTGAATCACAAGTATATGGCAGTCACATCAGTTTTCCACGCAGACGACAGCCGCCGTGGCGATCGAAGCTTCAGACTTCCAAGCGGTACCGGTACTATAGAATATCGTACCCTGACCGTTTGCCGTATTAATCCAGCAATCGTAGTTGGAAGTGTATTCGTACCATTGGGCGGCTGTCACCACCGCTTTCAGATTGTTGTACGTCTCGCCCGACCAGCCGCTCGGGCAGCCGGGTTTATTATGGTATTGCGCAGCGGACGCGGATCGTCGGTAGCACTTACCATTTGAGCCGGTCACGTAGGCGCAGCATTTTTTGTCCTTTGCAATAATATCGATATATGCGATACGAACTGTTTGATTGTTATCAACATAGCATGCAGCAATACGCGCGGTTGCACTACTACCATACACAATGCTTTCGACCGTACTCGTAAATGTCACCTCAAATGTCTGCGTACTACTACCCGAACCCGATGTTGCTGTCGGCGAACTAATGCTCTCAATAATACCGCTCGGATCACTCAATACGGCAAACGACAAATCCGTAAATGCATTGCCATACTTGAATGTGTAAGTCATTGTATGGGTAGTAGCAAAAGCGTTTGTCCGGCCGGTAAGCGTTCCGCTTTGTGCCACATCATAACACGTTGCGCCTGTAATAGTGTAAGAGTCATTTGTCGGAATAGAGGCCAACACGGTTACCGTAAACACCGGCGAGGTGCTATTTCCACATTCGTTTGATACAATACAATGATAATATACGGTACCTGCAGCGGTGGCCGGTGCATTGTAAGCAGCATCTATAGCTCCGTCCACCGGATTCCAACTGTCGGGAGCGCCGGTAGGCGAACTTTCCCATTGATAAGACAATGTACCGCCATTCCCATTGGCCGTTACAGCCAGGCGGCGAGTCGTTTCACCGTAACTGGTAAGAGTCGTGTCGGCTGCCGGCGAAGCAATCGTTGGAAGCGGACACCATTCCACTTTGTTCCATTGGGCGCCGTCCCAAACGAAAAGTCCGGGGCCGCCCGTATCGGTATTGGCATTATACACTACCAAGCCTTTCAAATCACCGTTAACGATAGAAGCCTTGTCGGTAAATACATCCGGAATCTGATCGATTTCGTCAATACTTACATTCAAAGGGAGCAAACCAAGGTTTGTCCCTTCCGGAATTGTCAAATCCAGTAAAGCTCCTTTCACAGCATCCCCAGGGCCACCGATGTGTACCTGTGCTTGCAAGGCGGCGGGCAAAACCAGCCAAAGGGCGGCAAGGCATGCCACCCATGTTCTTTTTAATTTCTGTTTCATGTCTTCTTTCTTCATTAAATTTTCTTCCAAATCGGT
>JAISKT010000164.1 GCA_031261295.1 Candidatus Symbiothrix sp.
CCGCCATTGTTATTGCCTATGGAAAGTGATCTGAGTAATATATAGAGGGACCCTTTTGCATACAATAATGTGTTTATTGCCTCCAAGTCCCTGTGAAGCGGTTATTTAAAATAAAAAAAACGTGGGACTCAAACTTTATTTGTATTCGAGGTTTTCGACGACCCACAGTAGCAAATAAGTTTAGCCCACGAATAAACATGGACGTTTACTAATTTACTCTTGCTACTGTAGAAACTGTCGAAATTTCGAATACAAGAATAAAAGCAACGCTTTTTTAAGAAACTATGTCTTATAATCTGTTTTCTATTTTGTAATAAATCCTTTTTTTGTTTATTTAATTGGCAAAGGTAATATCTTTTTTCATATAAACAAAGAAATTACTAAAATTTAACTAAAGGCATTTTCATATAGGCCTTCAGCCTTCCGTTAACACAAATTAAGATGCGTTTTCCCTCGTATTATAGGTTTTTTCATTTCAGTTTATTATATTTGCAATTCATTTCAGTTTAAACGAATGAATGTATGTTCGCAAGAATCAAATTAACAGTCCTTTTGGCAGTCCTTTTACCCGCTTTTTCTTTGCAATGTTATGCCCAGAAACAAGCAGCGGAAAATGAATGGGTATCTATTATAGGCGCCGGCGATATCATGTTAGGATCCAATTATCCGTCCGATGCCAAACTCCCGCCTCACGATGGAAAGGAGCTTTTGTCGCATGTAAAAGATATTTTGCGCGATGCCGATGTCACGTTTGGAAACCTCGAAGGCTGTATCTTGGATAAAGGCGGCAATGTAAAAGCCTGCAAAAGCGGTTGCTATTTTTTTCGTATGCCGGACCGGTATGTCAATTACTTGGTAGATGCCGGTTTTGACGTGATGAATATTGCCAACAACCACAACGGCGATTTTGGCGCTCCCGGACGGGAAAATACCGTAAAAGTGCTGAAAGCCGCCGGATTGCATTATGCCGGATTAAAAGATATTTGCGAAACTTCGCGCTTCGAAATCAATGGCGTGAAATATGGTTTTTGCGGTTTTGCGCCGAATACCGGAACGGTAAAAATCACCGATTTGGAATATGCTAAAAAATTAGTCAAAGAATTGGATAAGGACTGCGACATTGTCATTGTCTCCTTTCACGGAGGGGCCGAAGGAAAAACGTATAACCATGTTACCCGCAAATCCGAATCTTTTTACGGAGAAAACCGCGGAAATGTATATGAATTTGCCCACGCTGTGATTGACGCCGGAGCAGATGTCGTTTTCGGACATGGCCCGCACGTGGTTCGCGCCGCCGAATTATACAAAGACCGCTTCATTATTTACAGTATGGGGAATTTCTGCACTTCGGGCGATTTCAGCATTAGCGGCATCAGCGGATATGCACCCATCGTAAAAGTTTTTACCGATAAAAACGGAAAATTTGTCAAGGGAAAAATCACTTCCGCCCTTCAAAAAGATAAAAACGGGCCGGTATTGGATCCGGAAAATCTGGCTGCCAAAGAAATCAAGCGGTTGACCGAATCGGATTTCCCGGAAACAACTCTTTCCATCTCCAATGACGGAACGATTCAACGGAAAGAGTTAAGCAAAACGGAAACGCTACCGGAAGGCTTTATTGATCCGAAGAGTATTCCAACCAGCTCGCTTCCTTTCTGGTTGCAACCCCAAGCAAGCAATACCTCTTCCGGGTTGATTGCGCAAGATATCATTGATTTTTCCCAGCAATTCTTGGGAAAACCGTATCACAGAGGAGGTAAAGGCCCCAATTCATTCGATTGTTCAGGGTTTACGTCTTTTATTTTCAAAAACTTCGGATACAAACTAAGTCCGGGTTGTGTAACGCAAGTAAATCAAGGGACTAAAATCAATAAAGAAGAATTGCAAACCGGCGATTTGATTTTTTTCAAAGGCCGGAATGCCAAATCGGCCCGCGTAGGGCATGTAGGAATAGTCATTTCCAACAAGGGGCAGGGAGATATTACGTTTATCCACGCCAGCCACCGGGGTATAATAATAGAAGACCTCCAATCGTCTGCTTATTACAAACCGCGCTATGTCACCGGGCTTCGGGTATTGTAATTAATGCGCTTCCAACCAATTTTGGCCCACGCCGCACTCAGCCACCAAAGGCACTCTCAACTGAATGGCGTTCTCCATTTCTTCCACCACAATTTGCTTCACCACATCCAATTCGTCGATGAATACGTTGAAATTTAATTCATCGTGTACTTGCATAATCATGCGCGACCGGAATTTCTTTTCTTTGAACCGCCGGTAAATCCGATCCATCGCCACTTTGATAATATCGGCTGCCGAACCTTGAATCGGCGCATTAATCGCATTTCGTTCGGCATAACCCCGTACCACCGCATTCCGGGAATTAATATCCGGCAAAAACCGTTTGCGATGGAACAGCGTTTCCACAAAACCCTTTTCCCGGGCAACTTCAATGCTTTTATCCATATAGGTTTTTACATCGGGAAAAGTAGCAAAATAGCCGTCAATAAGTTCTTTGGCCTCCAAACGGGGAATGCGCAATTGCTCGCCCAGCCCGAAGACAGAAATGCCGTAAATAATCCCAAAATTAGCCGTTTTGGCTTTTCTTCGCATTTCCCGCGTCACTTCCGAAATGGGAACGCCAAAAATCTTGGCGGCCGTCGCCGCATGAATATCCTGCCCGCTTCGGAAAGCTTCCACCATATTCTTGTCTTCACTCAGATGCGCCATGATGCGAAGTTCGATTTGGGAATAATCGGCCGACAAAAAAAGGCAGCCTTCATCGGGAATAAACGCCCGCCGGATTTCTTTTCCTTCTTCATCCTTAATCGGAATATTCTGAAGGTTGGGATTGGTTGAGCTCAACCGGCCGGTGGCCGTTGTCGCCTGATTGTACGTTGTATGCACTTTCCCGTCCACCGGGCTAATCAAAGCCGGCAAAGCATCGACATACGTCGAGAGCAATTTTTTTATTTTCCGGTACTCCAATATTTTTTCCACCACCGGATGTTTGCCTTTCATGCTTTCTAACACATCTTCGCTGGTTGTATATTGCCCGGATTTGGTTTTCCTGGATTTTTCCACAATTTTCAAATGGTCGAACAACACTTCGCCCACCATTTTCGGGGAACTGATATTAAATTCTTTTCCGGCCAATTGGAAGACTTCCTGTTCGATTTCACCGAGACATTTGGTCAAAACAAGGGAAGATTCTTTCAGCGCCGGAATATCCAACCGTACGCCGGCATCTTCCATATCCGCCAAAACAGGAACCAACGGCATTTCTATTTTATAAAACAAATCGGAGAATTTCTCCTTTTCAATCATTCCTTCAAAAATAGTCTTCAATTTAAATGTCACATCCGCATCTTCGGCAGCATAATCCACCAAAAGTTCCAACGGCACCTGCCGCATTGTCAATTGGTTTTTTCCCTTGTTGCCAATCAATTCTTCAATATGAACAGTTTGATATTTAAGGTAGGTTTCGGCCAGATAATTCATATTATGACGATATTCCGGATTAATCAGGTAATGCGCAATCATCGTATCAAACATCGGGCCATCCACCCGCACCCGGTATTTTTTCAAAACATTGATATCGTATTTCAGATTTTGCCCGATTTTCAAAATGACTGTATCTTCCAAAACTTCCTTGAACAAATCGACTGTTTTTTGCGCTTCTTCTCTTTGGGCCGGAACGGGAAGATAATACGCTTCGCCTTCTTTCAAAGCAAACGACATTCCGACCAATTCGGCCTGCAACGGGTCTATTCCGGTCGTTTCCGTGTCAAAAGCAACTAATTTTTGAATCTTAATTCTGTCGATTAAATCGGCTATTTTCGTTTCATTATCAAGCAAATAATAGTCGTGCGGAGTCGATTTTATGTCGTTGAGATTTGAATATTGCGCTTCGCCTGTATCATTGGGTTCAAATAAATCAAAGAGAGAAGGTTGAGAAAGTTGTTTTTTAGGAGCAGCAGGCGCGTCTCCAAAAATTCGATTGGAAAGTTGACGGAATTCCAATTCATCAAAAAGTTGACGAAGAGCCGGTTCATCTATTTTTTCCCGGATCAATTCATCGGGATTAAATTCAATGGGGACATCCGTTTTGATGGTCGCCAAAAATTTAGAGAAAAGAATCATCTCTTTGTTCTCTTCAATTTTTGTTTTTAAAGCGCCTTTCAACCGGCCGCTATTTTCCAATATATTTTCGATGCTTCCAAATTCGGCAATCAATTTTTTGGCGCCCACCTCCCCTACTCCCGGGCAGCCCGGAATGTTGTCCGATTTGTCGCCCATCAATCCCAACAGGTCGATCATCTGAAGCGGATTGCTCAGGCTATATTTGGCTAAGACTTCGGGCACGCCTAACACTTCAAATTCGGAACTGCCGTATTTCGGTTTATAAATAAATATATTGTCATCGACCAATTGCCCGTAATCCTTATCCGGCGTCATCATGAAAACTTCGTAATCTTTGGATGCTTTCTTGGCAATGGTTCCGATCACGTCATCCGCTTCATAATTAGGTACTTCCAAAATCGGAATATTGTACGCCCGGATAATGTCCTTGATGACCGGAACGGAAAGGCGTATCACTTCCGGCGTTTCTTCCCGTTGCGCCTTATACTCTTTGTAAGCCTCATGGCGGAAAGTCGGCCCCGCCGGATCGAACGCCACCCCGATATGCGTGGGGTTTTCTTTCTTCAAAACATCCTCCAACGTATTGACAAAACCCAAAACGGCGGAAGTATTGAACCCTTTGGAATTGACCCGCGGCATCTTAATCATCGCATAATAAGCACGATAAATCAAAGCATAAGCATCTAACAAAAACAGTTTCATAATAAAATAGCATAAAA
>JAISKT010000201.1 GCA_031261295.1 Candidatus Symbiothrix sp.
CCTCATCGTAAGCCCTGCAAGGGGCGATACTATGCAACAATATGTCGCCCCATTCGGGGCTTAGGGAGGAGAGGTCGGTTTCCTTTTCCGTAGGTTGCGCTTCGCTACACCTACGGTTAATAAAGTATTGTCCTTGCAGGACAAAGCGGACTGATAACCATCATACCTATTTTTTTTATCTGTACAAACATACATATAAAAATTTCATGAAAACGCTTAAAAAATGCACATGAAGTCCGCTTGCGTCAGCCAACTTTTAGTTCTTAGCTTTTAGTTCTTAGTTTATATTTGTACCTTTGCAAAAAAGATAACAACAAGCGTGATTGACAATACGATTTTTCAGAATAAAAAAGCCGTTTATTATACTTTAGGTTGCAAATTGAATTTTGCCGAAACTTCTACGCTGGGCAGGTATCTCTCGGAGCAAGGCATCTGGAAAGTACAGGCGGGCGAAAAAGCGGATATCTGCATCGTTAATACGTGTTCCGTTACCGAATTGGCCGATAAAAAATGCCGCCAGGCTATCCGGCGTATCCAAAAACAGCATCCCGGTTCGTTTATGATTGTGACCGGTTGCTATGCCCAGTTGAAACCGGAAGAAGTGAGCCGGATGGAAGGCGTGGATTTGGTGCTGGGAGCCGGGGAAAAAATGGATGTACTGGCGCATTTGCAGGAGATTGCGGGTCAAGCCCGCAATGACAAGGTCGTGGCGGTTTCTTCGATTAAGGATGTACATACATTTATCCCGTCTTGTTCCAAAGACGACCGGACGCGCCATTTCCTGAAAGTGCAGGACGGTTGCGATTATTATTGCAGTTATTGCACTATTCCGTATGCGCGGGGACGGAGCCGTAACGGTAGCATTGCCGATTTGGTCCGGATGGCGGAAACGGCGGGACGGGAAGGCGGAAAAGAAATTGTATTGACCGGCGTAAATATCGGCGATTTTGGTAAGACTACCGGAGAAACGTTCTTCGATTTGGTCAAAGCTTTGGATGAAGTGGAAGCAATCGACCGTTTCCGGATTTCCTCCATCGAACCGAATTTACTGACCGACGAAATATTGGAATTTGTAGCTCAATCCAAGCGGTTTGCGCCTCATTTTCATATCCCCTTGCAATCGGGTTCGGACGAAGTCTTGAAACTGATGCGGCGGAAATACGATACGGCGCTTTTCAAATCCAAATTGGAAAGAGTAAAACAATTGATGCCCAATGCCTTTATCGGCGTGGATGTGATTGTCGGTGTGCGAGGCGAGACGACTGAATATTTTGAAGAGGCCAAGCGGTTTTTGGAAACCTTGCCTTTTTCCCAATTGCATGTATTTACGTATTCCGAGCGGCCGGGAACAATGGCCTTGAAGATAGAACATCTGGTTTCTCCCCGGGAAAAACAAGAACGCAGCAAGCAACTGTTGGAATTGTCGAATCGGAAACTAAAGGAATTTTATCGCTCGCAAATCAATTCGGTACATCCGGTTTTGTTTGAACATACGAAACGGGGCGAAAAAATGCACGGTTTTACGGAAAATTACGTTAAAGTAGAAGCGGATTATAATCCCGTTTTAATAAATAAATTGATTGAGATTCCTTTGAAGGATTTTAACGAAGAAACTTTATTTTTCTGTCATTGCGGGCTTGACCCGCAATCCCCTGAGCATCGTTAATAAATGTTTAACGATATGCAGGGGATCCCGTGTCAAGCACGGGATGACAGATGGAGCAACTAATATGAAACAAACAGCAATCGTAATTCTGAATTGGAACGGCAAAAAATTGTTGGAGCAGTTTTTGCCCCAATTGCTATTGCACACTCCCCGGGAGGATGCCGACATCATTGTGGCGGATAACGGTTCAACAGATGATTCGTTGGCTTTTCTGGAAGCGCATTATCCGGATATTATCCGTCATCCGTTGGATGTAAATTACGGTTTTGCAGAAGGTTACAACATCGCTTTAGCTGATTTGAACTACGAATATGTGGTTTTACTCAATTCGGATGTGGAAGTAGAAAGCGGTTGGTTTCGTTTGGCCATCGACTATCTGGAAACTCACAAAGACCTTGCGGCGCTTCAACCCAAGATTTTATCTTACAAAAATAAATCGTCATTTGAATATGCCGGAGCTTGCGGCGGATTTTTGGATAAGTACGGATACCCCTTTTGTCGGGGACGCATTTTGAATACCATCGAAACAGATGCCGGACAATACGATACGCCGCACTATCTGTTTTGGGCGAGCGGCGCTTGCTTGTTTATCCGTTTAAAAGATTTCAAGAATGTGGGCGGATTTGATCCCGACTTTTTTGCCCACCAGGAAGAAATTGATTTGTGCTGGCGGTTGAATGCGCGGGGGAAAAAGATTGTCTGTTTACCGCAATCCGTTGTTTATCACGTGGGAGGAGCGACATTGGGTGCGGAAAATCCCCAAAAAACGTATCTCAATTTCAGAAACAATCTGGTGATGCTGTATAAAAATCTTCCCAATCCGTATTATCATAAAGTGATGTTTGTAAGGTGTTTTTTGGATTATTTGTCGGCATTCCATTTTTTACTCAAGGGACAAATCCCAAATGCGGTTGCAGTTTATGATGCCCGGAAAGATTTTAATCTGATGAAAGCAAACTATAAAGCCGTTCGGAAAGAAAATTTGAAATTGAGCCGGATAAAATTACCGGATACGCTTCTTCGAAAGAGTATTATTTGGGAATATTATTTTAATAACAAGAAAAAATACAGTCAGCTATAAGCCACACTATACCATTTCGTAGTGACCTCTAAAGGAATAAACAGTGACAGTTTTTTCTTCAATAGTGTAGATAATTCGATGTTCTCTATTAATTCTTCTTGACCAATATCCGGAAAGATCTTCTGTTAATTTTTCGGGTTTACCGGTTCCTGACTTAGGGTGTAATTCTAATTCTTCCAATAGTTTTTGGATTTTTTTCATCAAAGGTAAATTGCCGCTTCTTTTAAAGAAAGTCCTATCATCTAATGCTTTTGGCTTGAAAATTAAATCCATACGGTTTTCGGTTATTTCCATATATCTGAAGCCTTTATTTTAACACCCGGCATTTTTTCTTGTGATTTTATTTTTGCAACAAATTCAGGATTGTAAGTAGATTCCTCTACTTCAACGCCGTTTTCATAAAAAAAATCTTTTAGTCGATCGCCATATCTTTTAATATCAATACGAGCATATCGTGCTATGCCTTGTTTATTTCGTTCAATTGTTATTCCGGTTACTTGTGCCATAATTGTAAATTTATTGTACAAAAATACGGATTTTATTTTCAAACAACAAATTTGCATCGGGGTATTCATACCAAGATTTCTCAGAAAAAAGTCTTAACTTTGGAGAATTTTATCACGAATAATATGAAACAAGATACAAAGGATTTGGAAATTGTGGATGTCCAAGGCGCACGTGTACACAATCTGAAAAATATAGATGTTTCTATTCCCCGGAATAAATTTACTGTGATGACCGGATTGAGCGGCAGCGGCAAATCTTCTCTGGCTTTCGACACCATTTTTGCGGAAGGACAGCGGCGGTATATTGAAACGTTTTCGGCTTATGCCCGTTCGTTTTTGGGAAATATGGAGCGCCCCGATGTGGATCAGATTACGGGATTGAGTCCGGTGATTTCCATTGAACAAAAAACGACTAATCGCAGCCCGCGCTCTACGGTGGGAACTACTACGGAAATTTATGACTTTTTCCGTTTGTTGTATGCCCGCGCCGGAGAGGCTTATTCGTATCTGAGCGGGGAAAAAATGATCAAATATACTGAAGAGCAGGTGCTGGATTTGATTATGGAACAATACGAAGGGAAAAAAGCGTATCTTTTGGCGCCTGTGGTTCGGAACCGGAAAGGACATTACAAAGAATTGTTTGAACAGTTACGGAAAAAAGGCTTTTTGAACGTTAGGATTGACGGCAATTTAAGTGAAATTGTTCCGGGTTTGAAGCTCGACCGGTACAAAAACCACTCGGTGGAAGTCGTGGTTGATAAACTATTGATCACCGCCAAAGATAAACCCCGGATCAAACAAAGTCTTAAAACAGCCATGCGGCAAGGAGACGGTTTAGTCATGCTTTTGGAATTGAATTCCGGAAATCTGCGTTATTTCAGCCGGCAGTTGATGTGTCCTTCGACCGGATTGTCTTACAATGATCCGGCTCCGCACAATTTTTCATTCAATTCTCCGCAAGGAGCGTGCCCCAAATGTAAGGGCATCGGGTATATCAACCAGATTGATATTAATAAAATCATTCCGAAACCCGAACTGAGTATTTACCAGGGTGGAATTGCTCCTTTGGGCAAATACCGGGATGTGTTGATTTTCTGGCAAGTGGAGGCGATCCTTGAAAAGTATGGCGCAACCTTGAAAACGCCTTTGAAAGAGGTTCCGGAAGAAGCGATTGACGAAATAATGAATGGAACGGAAGAACGCTTGCAAATCAAAAATGCTTCGTTGGGAAATTCCAATTACTTCTTGTCCTTTGAGGGCGTGAGCAAATATATCACCATGCAACAGGAGGGAGATGCTTCGGCGACCGCTCAAAAATGGGCGGATCAATTTATCCGTACAACGGTTTGTCCCGAATGCAATGGGCAACGGTTGAACCGCGAGGCGCTTCATTATTTTATCAATGGGAAGAATATCGCCGAACTTTCGGCTATGGATATCCTCGAATTGTCGGATTGGCTGAATGATCTGGAACCGCATTTGAGTAAACAGCAAAAACAAATTGCTGTCGAAATATTAAAGGAAATCCGCAGCCGCATTCAATTTCTGCTGGATGTGGGCTTGGATTATCTTTCCCTCAACCGGGCGTCCACTTCTTTGTCGGGCGGAGAAAGCCAGCGGATTCGGTTGGCTACACAAATCGGATCGCAATTGGTCAATGTGTTGTACATCCTGGATGAACCCAGCATCGGTTTGCACCAACGGGACAATGCCAAACTGATTGATTCATTGAAACAACTGCGCGACACCGGCAATTCGGTCATTGTCGTCGAACACGATAAAGATATGATGCTCAATGCGGATTATATCGTGGATTTAGGCCCTCGCGCCGGAAGGTTGGGCGGGGAAGTGGTTTTTGCCGGCACTCCCCAAGAATTATTGCAGGCCGATACCTTGACTTCGGCGTATATTACCGGACAAAAAACGATTCCCGTTCCCACGAAAAGGCGGGAAGGAAACGGCGAAAAAATTGTTTTGAAAGGAGCTACCGGAAATAACCTGAAAAATGTGGATGTCAAAATTCCTTTAGGTCAGTTTATTTGTGTGACCGGGGTTTCGGGAAGCGGTAAATCGACCTTGATCAATGAGACGTTGCGGCCTTTGATCAGTCAAAAATTGTATCGTTCGTTGCAAGATCCTTTGCCTTACAAATCCATCGACGGTTTGGAACATATTGATAAAATAGTGGATGTCGATCAATCGCCCATTGGGCGGACGCCCCGTTCCAATCCGGCTACTTATACCGGGATATTTTCCGATATCCGCAATCTTTTTGTGGAATTGCCCGAATCGAAAATCCGGGGATATAAACCGGGGCGGTTTTCTTTCAATGTCAAAGGCGGCCGTTGCGAAACCTGCGGCGGCAATGGCTACAAATCCATTGAGATGAATTTCCTGCCGGATGTGATGGTTCCCTGTGAAGATTGTCAGGGAAAACGGTACAACCGCGAAACGTTGGAAGTCCGTTTCAAAGGGAAATCCATTGCCGATGTGTTGGATCTGACGATCAATCAGGCGGTCGAGTTTTTTGAAAATGTTCCGCAGATATATCACAAAATCAAGGTGTTGCAGGATGTGGGATTGGGATATGTCAAATTGGGGCAATCTTCCACCACACTCTCCGGAGGAGAGAGCCAGCGGGTAAAATTAGCAACGGAACTTTCCAAACGCGATACCGGAAAGACCTTATATATATTGGACGAACCGACTACCGGTTTGCATTTCGAAGATATCAAAGTATTGCTGGAAGTCATCAATCGCTTGGTTGATAAGGGCAACACCATGATAATCATCGAACACAACATGGATGTTATCAAATGTGCGGATTATATCATCGACATGGGCCCTGAAGGCGGAAAGGGTGGAGGAGAAGTATTATTTTCCGGAACTCCCGAAAAATTGGCAAAGTCAGGAAAAGGTTATACAGCCGGATTTTTGAAAAAAGAGCTAAGGAGTTAAAACTAAAAAAAATAAGAGTTAAAATTAGTTTAACTCTTATTTTTAATTGAATTTAGTATCTGTTGCGATTGAAACCGCCACCACCGCCACGGTTTCCACCGTGACCGCCGCCGCTAAATTCGCGACGTGGACGTTCTTCGCGTGGTTTCGCTTCTGAAACAGAGATTGTTCTTCCGTCATATTCAGCTCCATTCAATTCAGCAATAGCTTTTGCTGCTGCTTCATCATCACTTAATTCAACAAATCCATAACCTTTGGATCTGCCTGTTTGACGGTCATTAATCACTTTCGCGGATGTAATTTGTCCGTACTCTTCGAAAAGATTTACTAAATCGGCATCGTTTACTTTGAAACTCAAACCTGCAATGAAAATGTTCATTTTCTAAAAATAATAATGTAAATAAAAATTGATTTAAAATCAGATGAGGATTATTGCAGGCTTAGTACTAAAACGAATAAAAACTCGAAAAAAGAATAAAACTGTCATAAAAAACTCAAATGCTGGACAAAGGTAAACTAATTATTTGAATAAACAAATTAATTATGAAATAAAAACGAAGAACGAAGAATTAAAAATTGGCTGACGCCTGTTATAAGCGTTTTGCGTAATTTTATACTGATTTTTTTGTATCTTTACAACTTAATTTTAACATCTACTACGATGGCAATTTCAACATTTATGATCATAGTCTTTGTAATAGGCTATGTGTGTATTGCTTTGGAGCATCCGATACATATTAATAAGACGGCGACAGCTTTGTTGCTGAGTACAATTTTGTGGGTTTGTATGAGCCAAATCATTCCCGACCACGCCCTTCTGTCGAAGGATCTGGTTGAAAATTTGGGCGAAGTCGCCGAAATTCTCTTCTTCCTGATGGGCGCAATGACGATTGTCGAAATCGTCGATATACACGGCGGATTCGGATTGATTACCAACAAAATAAAGGAGACCAACAAAGTTAAATTATTATGGATCATCAGCTTCCTGACTTTTTTCATGTCGGCGGTACTGGATAATCTGACTACGTCGATTGTGATGGTTGCTTTGTTGCGCAAATTGATTGACGATAAGCACGACCGCTGGTTTTTTGCGGGTATGGTGATTTTGGCGGCCAATGCCGGTGGCGCGTTTTCGCCCATTGGAGATGTCACTACCATTATGTTGTGGATTGGCGGCAAAATTAGTGCAGCTTCGATTATTCGATATACGTTCTTGCCAAGTGTTATGTCTATTTTGGTGCCGCTGGCGGTACTTTCATTCACCATAAAAGGCGATGTGAGCCGTCCGGAAATCAAAACCGGGGATCAAACGGACGATGTGTCGCAGGGTCAAAAATTAACGATTACGATTTTGGGGATTGGTGCGCTGCTTTTTGTACCGGTTTTCAAAACCATCACGCACCTGCCTCCCTATCTGGGTATGTTGGGCGGTTTGGGCGTCTTGTGGATTTATGTGGGCTTTTTGCACAAACGTCATGTGGGCAGTAGCAAGAACCATAAATATGAGATTACCAATATCATAAGTCGCATTGATATGTCGAGTATCCTGTTTTTCCTGGGTATTTTGATGGCAGTCAATGCCTTGAAAGTCGGCGGACAACTGACAGCGCTTGCGACTTCTTTGGATACTATTCCATTGGAAGAACCCAGCAAATATTATATCATCACGATGATTATCGGCTTGTTTTCTTCCATTATCGACAATGTGCCGTTAGTAGCAGGTGCGATGGGAATGTATGATTTCCCAATGGATCACTATTTCTGGGAATTTTTGGCGTATGCAGCCGGTACGGGTGGCAGCATCCTGATTATCGGTTCGGCAGCCGGAGTAGCTGTGATGGGGATGGAAAAAATCGACTTTATCTGGTATTTCAAGAAAATATCCTGGCTGGCATTACTGGGCTATTTTGCCGGTTGTGCGGTATATATTTTGGAACATTTGCATAGATAAATATCAACTCTAATGACTAATTGCCTCTCTTTTATATTCAAAGCATCTGAAAATAGGTGTTTGGTTGATAAATTTCGTATATTTGTGGGAAAATAGTGCAGAAAGAATTAAAAAAATATGGAAACATTTATCACAAAAATAAAAGTCAATGAATCCAGACGGGTAAATGATTTAGAAATTCCGCTTTCCGATAGCCACAGACAACATTTGTTTATTACAGGAAAAAACGGGAGTGGTAAAACCAGTTTGTTGGTAGAAATTAATAAATTTCTTTCTCAAATAGAGAATGGGAATTATGAAGATTATTCACGAAAAAAAATTGGTTTATCCGTGGAGAAATCTCTTTTAGAGAACGGTTTTTATAAAGGATACAAAGGAGAAATAGAAATGGAGAGGAGAACGAATAACATTAGTGATTATCAACAATTTCTTTATTTGTTTGGGGGTACAGAAATTACATTTTCAAAATCAGAATCAGACCTCTCCATGCAATACCAAAAGGGCGAATTTCTATTAGCTAATTTTGAAGCCAACAGGCAAACACAACTCAATGTTCCTAAAGGAATAACAAAAGTTGAATTAAAAAAACGATATGGTTTAAAAACAGAAGCCAACAGCAATTTTATTCAATATATAGTTAATCTGAAAGCAGACAGGTCATTTGCGCGAGATGAGGGCGAAGAAGATAATGCAAAAAAGATTGACGAATGGTTTGATAGATTTGAAAAACAATTAAAATCTATTTTTGATGAGCCGAGTTTAAAGTTGAATTTTGATCGGAAATCGTATAATTTCACCATCAGTATAGATAATTGCGAACCTTTTGATTTCAATACTTTATCCGATGGATATTCCGCAATTATCAGTATTGTCAGCGAATTATTACTCCGGATGGAAGCCCATAATGTTAAGTCTTACGATTTGGAAGGAGTAGTTTTAATTGATGAAATTGAAACGCATTTACATGTTGATTTGCAAAAAAGGATTATGCCTTTTCTTATCAATTTCTTCCCCAAAATACAATTTATAGTAACTACACATTCTCCGTTTGTCCTTTCTTCCGTATCAAATGCCACAGTGTGCGATTTGGAAAACAAAATAATAACTACTGATTTGTCTGCCTATTCGTACGATGCACTGTTAGAAAGTTATTTTAT
>JAISKT010000227.1 GCA_031261295.1 Candidatus Symbiothrix sp.
GGCGTTATTTCATCCAATAATGCTTCCAAATCATCGTTAATCTCGGTAGAAAAACCGTTCACTATTAATTTGAATAACATAACGGCTGTGCGCGGATTTCCGCCTGTGAGTTGGTGTAAAGTTTGTAGGCGTGGACGTTCTTTATGGATACTCGAAATATCAGAATTTGTAACGGAAGCCAGATTTTTGATTAAATTCAAAAACTCTTCAAACGTCAGTTTTTTAAGATAATGGATTTGGAAATAATCATAAAAGGGAGCTTCATAATCTGTAATGGCTTTTACCACATTCGCTTTGTTATTGCTTTGCGAAGGCAAAATAACGACACCTGCACCCAGTACAATCGGTGCGCCGTTTTCACTTAAAACCGCCCGTAAACTGTGTTGATTATTTTTGCTTAACCGGTTAAATATCAGACCGATATTATCAACCAACAAAACCGGTCGCCTTTTAATCTTTTGGCAAAATTCCATAAGAAAACGATAGGCTTGCGAGGCGGTTTCGTCTGAATCTTTGTGAAGTGAGATTTCTTTTACTCGAATATCAATCTGTTGTACTTCTTTTGCATCATAGTGTTCCAATTCCAACGAATCGGCTAAGGCGTCCAAACAATTGAGCCAAAAATCGCCCAGATTGGTAACGGTATATTGTTCTTCCGGAAACGCTAACGGAATAAACCGGTCTTTATAGGCAGGTTTGTGCAACTCTATGGCGATACGGTGCAGCATAGTAGTTTTGCCCATACCGCGTTGCGCAATAATAATATGGTGCTGCGGAATGCTGTTTTCTTCTTCGTCGGCGATAGCCTCCATTAGCATTTCAAATTGTTTTTGCCGTATCACAAACAACCTTTCGCTTAATTCACTGTTTTGACGACGCGGATTATATAACCCTATTTGGCTTAAATTTACTATTTTTTCCATTGTTTTATTTTATAAATTTGTTGTACCAAAAATCTCTTAAAAGTGGAGAGCGGAATAAATATCTTTTCCCTTTTTCATCGAACATAATATATCCGTCATTTTTGAGCCTTTTTAATAAATCATTGAGGATATTTATTGCCCTATCCTCATCTTTCTCTTTATTAACAATTAATAGTTTTAAAATATTTTTGCTACTTCCTTTCCGCTGTTTCGATATTTCGTTCAATAGGGAATAAGCTGCTTTATTGTCATTATACCTTTTGACATCTTTGATAAATGTTTTAAAATATTCTTCTTTTTCGGCAATGTTCAGTAAGTTTTCGTATGCTTTGTCTATTGCTTCCGGAGTAACATCGCCTTGTTCCAATCTATTAACTGCCCGAAATAATTCTTGAATATAATAAGGCAAATTCCATCCTAATTTTTCTAACATACATTGTTTTGCTTCATCAGAAAAAGTGAGTCCATTTGATTTTGCCAATGCTTCTATCAATAAAGTAGCTTCTTCATTATTTAGTTCATCTATTGAGAAACTATGTAATCCCTTCATTACTTTGTCAATATGATGCTCATCAATAAAATTATCAATACTAATTGAACTACACAATATCCAACGGATTTTGCTGTTCGGTTCTTGCCTTTGACCATTCAGCCAAGATAAAAAAAGAACAGCATTTTTAATATTCAGATTATTTTCTCCCTTCAAATTATCTAAATAAAAAATTAATTCATCAACAACTATCAAAGTGTCTTTCGTATGGTCAAGTATTTTTTCCAAATTACTATAAATGCTGTCATTTTGATTGCTGTTATTTTGAGATTCTTTTTTATTCTGAGGTTTCCATTTTAATGCGCCAAGGCGATTACCCAGTACCTGCGGCGATAGTTCTACTTCTTCTAATCGCCATTTACTACCGGTATCTTTATAGTGACTATTCTTTTCTAAGGCAGTAATAAACCTTTCGTAGAAATGTTTTTCATCCTTGCATCCTTGTAGATTACAAAAAACACAATTCCAATTTTTCTCTTTGGCTTTTTCTAACATTTTATATGCAAAAGATGATTTGCCTACACGACGAGGTGCGTCAAGTTTAATAGAAAATCCTTTTTCAATTAATTTCCATCCCTCTCTCACTTCTTTGACTCTACCAAAGAAATTCTTTCCGGTAACAGGCGTACCTGTAATGTTGTTGATATCTTCTGTTCCCATATATTTTCCATTTTAAATATCGGCACAAATATATATACAATTTTGCATATATACAAATTTGTATATAGAAATATCGGATATTTTTTATTCAGATTGTCTATATGTTTTTTGCGTAGCACAACATTTGCGTAACGCCAGCCAGGGCAAACCTTAAATTTTCATCTAAAAAACTTGCACAGTAATTTTTTATCCCTTATATTTGTCAAATTCTAACAAAATTGTTAAACAAAAAAATTAAACCACACAGTTAAAGACAATGAATACAGAACAAGTTATCCTGCAGGCCGCAGAAAAACTTTTTATCGAAAAGGGCTACGCAGGAACACGGACAACGGAAATTGCAAACGTAGCCAACGTCAATCATGCGATGCTGCATTATTATTTCCGGACAAAAGAGAAACTTTTTGACCAGATATTCGAGCAAAAAGCGTCTCAACTTTTAGGCTATTTTATTACGGCTTTTAACCGGGAATGTCCTTTTTTTGAAAAATTGAAAATGGGGATAGA
>JAISKT010000247.1 GCA_031261295.1 Candidatus Symbiothrix sp.
CAAACACATACAATACTTTACATAAAATCACCCCTAAATCCCCTAAAGGGGACTTGGCTGACGCACGATAATGAAAATGCGCAGTCTCTAAAGCCCCCTTTAGGGGGTTGGGGGTAAGAAATTGGTGGGCGCAGTGGTTCAATGGTTTTTTCTCTCTCATTTTTAACTAATTGAACACGTCCGCCTATCACTTAGGGTACAGGCAACCCATCATTTTTCTTCATTTTTATTAAATTTATAATTACCGGTTGCCTTGCCCTTTTATAAAACAGGCGCTATGCGTCTTATACGAAATACAAATTTAAATTATACAAGTAATATGAAAAAGATGATTTTTTTAGCGTTGACACTCATCATTTTGAGTGCAGCAAGTGTGAATGCACAAGTGCGTATCGGAGGAATTGATACGGATGTACCCACTCAAGGCGCTGTCCTGGATTTGAACAATGTGGACGATGGTTATGTAGGCGGACTGTTATTGCCCAAGGTAAGCAGTCTGACATTAAACAGTGTGGAAGCGTTTTCTACGGAATCCGATGCGGCCACCAAGCTTGTCGGACTGATTGTCTATAATACCGCGACCAGCGCCGAAGGTATTTATATCTGGACAGGCCCGGTTGCAGGAGAAACCGGTGGATGGAAACCGATTTGGAAGAAAATTTAATGAAGAAAAAAAACATGAAACAGAGAACAAAAAGAACTTGGGTGGCATGTCTTGCCGCCTTATGGCTGATTTTGCCTGCTGCAATGCAAGCGCAGGTGCATATTGGCGGAAACACAGATGCTATTAAGGGAGCATTGCTGGATTTGACGACTCCCGAAGGGTCAAATCTCGGCTTACTCCCTTTGAATGTAAGTATAGGTAATATCAATCAAATCCCAGACGCTTTTACCAACAAGGCTTCTATCATTGCCGGTGATTTGCAAGGTTTGATAGTATATAATACGAATGGCGAACTGGCCGATGGCGCAGGTCTTTATGTGTGGGACGGAGCCCAATGGCATTTTATAAACGCCGCTGTCCCGGTGACCGGTGTAACGGTAAGCCCGACTTCAAAGGCATTTACTACTTTGACAACCCAGCAGTTGACTGCTACGGTAGCTCCAACTACCGCTGCCAACAAGGCAGTGACCTGGGAATCAAGCAATACGGCAGTAGCAACGGTCAATGCAAGTGGTTTGGTAACGGCTGTAGGAAATGGTAGCGCTACGATTACGGTGACAACCGCAGACGGAAACAAAACAGCGACTTGTGACGTGACTGTTGCAGTCGCTGTTACCGGTGTAACGGTAAACCCAACCTCAAAAGCATTTACTACTTTGACAACCCAGCAGTTGACTGCTACGGTATTGCCTGCTACTGCTGCCAACAAGGCTGTGACTTGGAAATCAAGTAATACGGCGGTAGCTACGGTCAATGCAAGCGGTTTGGTAACGGCTGTTGGTAACGGTAGCGCAACCATTACGGTGACAACTACCGATGGTTCTAAAACGGCTACTTGTGACGTAACTGTCGCTGTCGCTGTTACGGGTGTGACTGTTGATCCGACCTCGGCGACTCTGCGTGTAGGAGCCACGAAACAGTTGACAGAGACAGTCGCGCCGACCACTGCTGCCAACAAGGCCGTGACATGGCAGTCTAATAACACGGGTGTAGCTACGGTTAGCACATCGGGCCTGGTTACTGCCTTAGCCATCGGTTCGGCCACGATCACGGTGACCACCACTGACGGTGCGAAAACTGCATCCAGCACGATAACGGTCCAGGCAGCCCTGTCGAGTACTCAATCCATATACATTGGCAGCACTAGGTACTATTACGCGGGCGATATGCCCGGATTGGACTGTACGCCGGTCGCCAACAGGCCCCCAGCCGCCAACGGGTACGCTACAGGCATTACTGACCCAGGTATATTTTGTTGGGGATCGGCCTCGGAATCCGCTATACATCAATGGACCAAGGCGTCCGGGACTGCCTACAACTACACGGCATCTAAATACGGGAACACTAATAGTGTAGCTCCCTGCTACCTGTCGGAGTAGAAAGGGAATGATGTATCTCGAGCTTGGCTTGGAATCATAATTTTGTTGTGATTAGGTATTGTACGCTCTTAACTTTCCGGGGTTGATCGACCCAACCCCGGAAATAATAAAAAAAGGTAAGGTCAGCATACGTCTTACTAATTCTTGTTCGTTTTTGAAATTGTCGAAGTTTCGGGTACAAGAATAAAAGCTCATAACGCTTTTTCTTTTAATGAATTATGTCTTCATTATCTACAGGGCAGACCTTAAGTTTGCCCTGTTATAATATAGCGGAGAATAGATTTTTAGTTAATTCGGGTACTCCTCAGAGGTTACGAATGAAATTATCTAATAAATCATCCTCTCCTAACTGCAATTTTTTCCTTATTCTATAACGACAGGTAATGATACTTCGATGATTGACAGACAGCATATTAGCTATTTGTTTTGCCTCTATCCCGATAAGGATATAAGCACATATCCGCAATTCATTTTCGGTGAGATGGGGAGAAATTTCTTTTAATTTTTTGTAAAAATCCGAATGAACCCGATCAAAGTGCATTTTAAAAACGGCCCAATGATCATCTTTTTGCAACTGTGTCTTGGCAAACCGGTTTAACTCATTCCATATTTTTTCCGATATATCACCGGCTTCATAAAAGGGTTTAAAGTTCTTCAACAGTTGCTCGTACATTTTATTTTTTTCAGTAATCAATAGTTTGGTTGTCAGCATTTCACGCTCTTTTTCTTCTATCTGCTTCTCAAAGTGCAATTTATTTAATTGATTATTGATTTCTTCATTTTTCAACTGTTGCAGTAACTGCTCATTTTCTAATTCTTTTAATTTTTTCTTGTGGTTGATGTAATAAAGGATAAACAGAACAATAAATAGCAGAATGAAGGTAATCAATAAAATGTAGGCTTGTTTGGTCTTTGCTTTTTGCTCTGTTATTTTCAGCTGTTCCTGATATTTGATTAATTCAACCCGGCTTTTCTTGTTGTGGGCATCTCTCATCCTTTCTTGTAAAGCCAGTGTATTTTTTAATTCAACCGATTTCTCCAGATTTTTATACGCTTCCCGATCGTTCCCGGTTTTTTTTTGAATTTGGTATTTCATAAAATAAATATCGCTTTGCAGATCTATACGGGTAGAATCCGTTAGATATTGCAAGGATTGCTCCAGATAATCAACCGATTTTTTCAGTTCCTCTTTTGCAAAGAAAAGCTTGCCTAACCGAACCAATATTTCCGACCGTTGAATAACCAGATGCGTGTGGGAACCGGTTATTAAGAGCGCTTTTTGCAGATAATAAAGTGCACTGTCGGGTTGGTGGATCCGAATAAAATTTTCTCCTAAATTTTTGTATTGATACGCTAACAAGGTACTGTCGCGATGATTTTCCGCCCAGGGAATCCCTTGCCGTATCCTTTGGATTGATTGTAAATAATCGCCTTTCCCGGAAAAAATAGTCGCTATATTCAATTCGATATAATGTACATCTTTTTCCAAATGCTTTGTCCGGGCTATTTCTTCCGATTGAAGACAATATTCCAAGGCATTATCGTATTCTTCCAGATTCAGCCATAATTTTCCTAAACGGTTGTAAGCCGATTCTACAAAACTCGTTTCATTATTTTTATCTAACAGGGATAGACTTTCATTGAGATATTGATAGGCTTCCACTAATAGATAGTTAAATTTTAAGCAGGTGATCCCTTTCAAAAAAAGAAGTTGGGCATATTCTTGCGGGTATTTTTGTTTGGTAAGTATTTTCAAAGAATTATCAACCAAAGAAATAACTTCCTCATAATGCGGATCCAATATATCGTGACACCGTATAAATGCATCTAAGTATTGAATACGGGCATAATAAACCGGATCGTTTTTTACGGCTTCCGATTCATACAATTGAGCAATCAACTGCCGGTCCGTTTCATTATAAATAGCATCTGTGAAATAACGTTCATAGATATCGGAACGGATTGAATCGTACAATTGCTCAAAATCACTTGTTGCATTTTTCGACAAAATACGAGTACTATTTACAAAAAATAAGAGCAAACAGCAGCTGAAAATTTTTCTTTCCATTTTTAACCTTTGATTAGCATTCATTCTACAAATATACATGAAAAAGACCGTAAAACCGCAATTGTTACCGTTTGTCTATATCAATTTTTTTATTTTTCGTTCAATGTATTTTACATTTGTTCACAATTTATGTTTCACGAAATACTCTTTTTATCAACAAATAAAAAATTAATATCATGAAAATTTCTACAACAAAAAAATTAATGATGCTCATCCTATCCCTATTTCTCTGTGATTTGAGCGTTTATCCTGCCTCGTCCTCCGGCTCGGATGAAACCGGAATTACGATGTATGGATTTTGTTTGGGAAGTGTTCCCACTTCTCCGTTGCAAATCGGCCCCGTTGTCTTCCAGTCGAATCGCCCGGCAGAGATGGTGAATATTGTAACCGATGATTCGCGTTTCATTGTATCGGGAGAATATGCCAACGGCCAATGGTATGCCTGTACGTATCAAAAAGAAGGCAATACTTCTGTTCCCGATTCGTTAGTGACAATTGATATTCAAACAGGAAAACGGACACCAATTGCCGCCATTGATTATTTTGCCTGGGATATGGCATTTGATTACATGACTCAAACCATGTATGCCGTGACCAATGATAACCAAGGCGCAGCATTAAATACCATTGATCTAACAACGGGCGTTGCCGTCAAAGTAGCTCCAATAATGAGTGATGCCAAAGTACAACTGACGTTAGCGTGCAGTCGCGATGGACAATTGTATTCCATCGGCAATAATTCCAATCTTTATTCTGTGAATAAAGAAACGGGTGCAACCACTCTTATTGGAAATACAGGCGCTCCGGAACCCAAATTTTACCAATCCATGACTTTTGACCACTCCTCCGGCGCCTTGTATTGGGCAACGGGAGGCGTCCCGACTCATTTTGAATTTTATTCGGTCAGTCTTATCGACGGGAAAGCTAAGCATATCGGACGTTTAGGTCCCGAATCTGAGCGCGGCGTTCAATTTACCGGCCTTATGACGGAATATCAGGATCTTTCTCCGGAAGCGCCCGGTATTTGTAAACTATTTTCTCCTGAACCCGGCGCCGCCGGCGCTTTATCGCTTACATTGTATTGGACCAATGCCAAAACCACCATTGCCGGACAGACCATGACTGCCAATAATACCGACTATACCGTCAATATTTATCGCGATGGTTCCATCACTCCCGTTTATACGCTGACCGGCGTGGGCGCCCGGCCGGGAATGTCCCCCAGTTGGGAAGATACCGAAGTGACGGCCGGTTGGCATCTTTATACGATTGCGCATCAAAATCTTGCCGGCGAAGGAATTCGTTCTAACGTACGGGTATTTGTCGGTCCGGATACACCCAATCCGGTAGAAAATCTTGTATTGGTAGCCGAAGACGGGAAGGCCCGATTAACCTGGAATGCTCCAACTACGGGTGTTAATGGCGGTTGGATGAATCCGGAAAGTTTAAGCTATTCGATTGTACGCTATCCGGGAGCGATCGAACTGGCCGATCATGTAACAGAAACCACTTATACGGATAGTACGATTACCAAGATAGGCAGTTATTCGTATGCAGTCACCCCCGTTTCCGGTACGGGAGTCGGCGCTTCCACTCGTTCAAATGCCATTATAATCGGTGATCCGCTGACGCTTCCGTGGAAAGAAGATTTTGAAACGGAAGGAAATATTCATGCCTGGAACATCGTTAATTTGAATCAGGAAACCGGTAAAGGATGGATTACAGATGGTTCTTTTACGTATGGAAGATTAAAACCGCATTGTGCCGGACAGTCTTCAAGCGCTAATTTTACGGCCGATGATTGGCTTTTTTCACCGCCCGTCACCTTGGAAGCAGGAAAAACCTACCATTTATTTTGGGCCGACAGAGGAAGCAATATCAAGGATAATAAATATCAACTTACGATAGGAAACAGCATTGTACCGGACGATCACACACCAATAATAGAGGAGATTACATTCAAACGAAGTACCTATACCGATCGGAACGCCCGTTTCGAAATTCCGCAAAACGGCGTCTATTATCTGGGTTGGCATTGTTATAGCGAAACCAACGCCTTGGGTTTGTTCATAGATGATATTCTGTTGGAAGAAGTACTTTCGACGGATATGACGGCTGATTGGGTAAAAGGAAATTCCGTTCCGGTGGTTGGAAAAGAATCCACCTACACCGTTACCGTGCGTAACAATGGTTTAACAAATGCTTCTGGTTTTACAGTTTCGTTAGTGGATGAAAATGATCAGGCGGTAGCCTCTGTTGTTTATACCAATACATTGGCTCCGGAAGCCACAGCAGAGGTATCTCTCCAATGGACACCTGTTGATGCGGACAATCTGCTGATACAAGGAAAAGTTTCCATTGAAAAGGATGGACGCACCGAAAATGACAAAACACCGAATGTGTTAAATGTGAAAATTCAATCGGAAAATACAGTAACACAACGGATTGGAGGAGGAACAGTGGGCACATTTGCTTTCCCGTTCAATTTTTATGGAGGAAACAGTTGTGCACAAGCTATTTATTTCGAAGATGAAATTGCCCATAAAGGAGAAATCACGGCCATTGAATTTTTCAATGATTTCACTTCTACCAATATGTTATCCAGAGAAGTACAGGTTTACATGATGAGTACCAATCAGAATAGCTTATCCGATTGGGTTTTATATGATCAGGAAAATTTGGTTTACGAAGGATTGATTGATTTTCCGTATGGAAACAACACGATCACCATTCCATTAGACAAACCCTTTCCGTATGACGGAGGAAATTTGCTTATCACCACGTTACATAATTTCTATGAAGTGAACAGCACCGCCGACCGGTTTTTATATACCAATTCGCCCAATCGTCCGGGAAGAACTTTTGCAACCATGTCCAACGCTCCTTTTGATCCGACTGTCAGTTTAGGCGATCCGTATGACCGGATTCCGAATATCAATATGGTTATTAAAGAGACGAAAGGAGAAAATATCAACCGTCCCAACCATGAGCTGTTAAAACTGTATCCGAATCCGGCCAGGGAACAAGTCACGCTGTCGGGAATGGCTATGAAACAAATAGATATCTATACTATCTCAGGACAGTTATTAGAAAGTCGGAATATCTATGGGAAACAAACGCAAACGATTGATATACGAAACTATGAGCCGGGTATCTATTTATTAAAGGTACAGAATGCCGACAATGACATACTTGTCAGACGGCTTATTGTAACGAAATAAAATAGAAATCGAAAATCAGCGACCTTGCTCACTCAATAATATCCGAACTGCTTCCGCCAATTGTTGGTCTTCTCCGATGATCAATTTGTCGGGAGCATTCGCTATTTTATAATCCGGTTCCAATTGTTGATTTTCCAGATAAGCGCCGTCCGGCAATTCGTAGCCGACAATCGGAATACCAAACAGGAGCGAATTGTCTTGCAAGGTTTCCCACGATACGGTGGTCATCGTTCCCGGAACGGGCATTCCTACTAACTTGCCGATTCCCACGTGTTTATATACCCAGGGCGAACCGTGCGCATTGGAATAATTGGCTTCTCCCACAATCATGATCGACGGTTTGTTCCACCGGCGGCTGGGCATGTCGCAGGCTTCCACACCGCGTATCACTTGCGTAAAATATTTTTGACCGCTGAACAGTATTTCCAAATCTTCATGCAAACGTCCTCCGCCGTTGAAGCGCGTATCAATGACAATGGCTTCCTTGTTGTTGAATTTTCCCAAAATATCCGAATAGATGGAACGGAAACTCGGGTCGCCCATCGTTTGGATATGCACATAACCCAATCGTCCGTTGGATAAACGTTCCACATCGGCCTCGCGTTGTTTTACCCAGCGTTTATACAACAAAGTAGTCATTTCCCCCTGGGAAATCGGTTTGATTACTTCTTCCCAACGCGCTTTCGTAGTGGGATTATAGAAAGACAACAAGGTATTTTGTCCCGCAATTTTATTTAACAAAGGGAAATAATCCTGGTTGGCGCCTATTTTTTCTCCGTTAATCGCTTCCAGAATGCAACCGGCTTTCACTTTGCTTTCCGCATTGTCGAAAGGCCCTTTTTCAATCACATCCTCAATCAATAGGCCGTTTTGAGGTTGATTCCAGGCAAACAGAAGTCCCAGAGCGGCAGTCGCATCCGGATAAGAAGCCGGCGGACTGTATCGCGAGCCATTGTGGGAGGAATTTAATTCTCCCAGCATCTCGCTCAACATATCACTAAAATCAAAATTGTTATTTATATAAGGTAAGAACTTGGCGTAATTTTTTTTCATGAAATTCCAATCCACGCCGTGCAAATCCTTTACGTAGAAACGTTTCAGTTCTTGCGTCCACGCATGATTGAACATGTATTCCCGTTCGGCGGCCAAATCCATCTCCATTTCCGCCTGAATGGAAATGGCTTCTTTTTTATTGCCTGCCAAATTGATTTTCTGTGCCGAACCGCCCAACGAAAACAGGTTTTTCCCTTCTTTATCGAAAAAGAGATTTCCTCTTCCTACCGCTTTGATTTCCTGTTTGGTTTCCCGTGAGCGTGTACTAATCGACCACAAGTCATAATCTTTTTCAAAACGGGCCAGGTAATACAGTTTTTCGCCATCGTCTGTCAACAGGGCGCCTGCCAAATCGGAAGAATTGGGTGTCACCCGGACAATCCGGTCTTCAATATTTTTCAGTTCAATCACAATATCTTTAACCTTATCTTTCACTTTCGCTTTATCTTTAACGTCTTCTTTCTTAGTGGAATCATTAGCGGAAGCCAGTTTGAAATCATCTTCGCTCAAACGGTATTTATCATAGGCTTTCTGATTCATGAAAACCAACAAAACATCATCCAAAGAACCCCAAGAGGCATGATTCCGCATGCCGTATCTTTCCGATAAAAAGAGAATTGCATCGCCATCCAATACCCATCTCGGGCTTGAATCCGTATAACCGCTGTTAGTCAAGTTGGTAATTGTTCCGCCCTGGGCGCTTACCAAACCGATGTCGCAATAGGGTTCGTGCTTGTTAGGCGTATAAACAATGGTAAACCATTTGCTGTCGGGCGACCATTCATACTCAATATCTCCCGAAGTATCCGGATTGGCGGAGCCATCGGTGATTTGCCTGACTTTTTTACTTGCAATCGTATAAACCATCAACCGGTGCCGGTCTTGAATAAAAGCAATTTCCTTCCCGTCCGGAGAATATTTGGGATACATATATTCGGTTTCGGAAGGCTTAAACAAAGGCTCTTCCTCAATAACAGTTGCATTGAAAAAATTAGGCTCATCTTCCCGGGTGGTTTTCGCCACATAAAGACTCCAAACGCCGGTTCTTTCCGAAGCGTAAATCAAGGATTTTCCATCGGGAGAAAAAGACGGAGACGCTTCCTTGGCGGCTGTATGCGTAATCCGCTTCGTATATTTATAATCTACGGACGAAACAAACAGTTCTCCCCGCATTACCACTGCCACTTGTTTTCCATCGGAAGAAACGGTTTCTACTCTAAAGTTTTTATTCGTAATTACTTCGATGTCATTTTTCTTGTCTTCTTCGGTAATGGCAATTTTTACTTTTTGAGGTTGTCCGGCTGCCGGTAAAGTATAAATTTCCCCGTCGTATCCGAAACACAAAGTCCCGTTGCCGGCAATACTCAGGAAACGGACCGGATTCGTTTTCAGAAAGGTTATCTGCTTGGTCTGTGAAGGATTATCAATTGGAAACGACCATACATTATACGTACCGGAACGTTCGCTCAAGAAATAAACAGTCGAATTGTCCGGACTGAAAACCGGGTTCGTATCTTCTCCCGCTTGCGAAACTAATTGGGTATAAGTCTTATTAGTCATATTATATCGCCAAATATCCCGTGTGACCGAGGAAGTATGATGTTTCCGCAATTTATCTTCGTTTCCTTTTTTGTCCTGAAAGACAAATGATTTTCCATCGGAAGCGAACGAAACATTTTCTGCCGGAACGGCCAGGATTTGTTCTGGGCGGCCTCCCGAAACCGATACCTGATACAATTCACTCATGACCGGCGAAGGGAATGCTGCGCTTTGAGCAGGAGCCTGAATCTTGGCTCCGTAAACGACAAACCGACCGTCGGGCGTAAAACTATAAGGCAATTCATTCCCGGAAAAAGTGGTCAAACGTGTCGATGTACCTCCATTGGCCGAAGTAATGAAAACATCGAAATTGCCGTAGCGGTTGCTCGCAAATGCAATCTGCTTGCTATCGGGCGACCATACCGGCATAAAATCATGAGCCACGTGCATCGTGATCTGTTTGGCCTCGCCACCCGCTACCGGAACGGTATAAATATCTCCTTTATACGAAAAAACAATCTGCCGGCCATCCGGCGAAATGGCAGGATAACGCATCCAAAGAGGATTATTCGTAGAAACGACAGGAAATGAAAATAACAAAAATAATGCAATAAAATGAACTGTTTTCATATTGAGTGTGTGTCTGTGGGATTATTATATGAGCGACAAACGGGATTCGAACCCGCGACCCTCAGCTTGGGAAGCTGATGCTCTGCCAACTGAGCTACTGTCGCATCAACATGTTTTTCGGCTACAAAAGTAATTCTTTTTTTAATAATTCAAAACTTTAACCTCCATATTTGTATTAATTATGTACCGGACAGAATCTTCCTGTAAAAAATCCGATGCAATACTTTTTCCTAAAACCTGCCCCGGAAAGGTGATATTGGCCATATCCAGCATGGAATAAAAAATGCGATTTGCATTCAGTTTCAGGTCTTTATTGCGACTTATATTTTCGGCTTTGGCCGGATATTGGAGATTGTATTTATCCGAGGTCCATACAAAAAAGGGAACATGAAAATCGTATTCCGTATAATTGAGTCCCCCGTGAAGTATTATATGTTCATTCGTATCAAAGAGATTTTCTCCGTGGTCGGCAACATATACTAAGGAACTTATCGCATTCAGGTTGTCTATTTTCCGGATGGTATTCGCCAGGAAATAATCGGTATATAAAATGGAATTATCATAGGTATTGATAAACTGTTCTTTATTTTTCACCGAAATCAGCGCATAATCGAACGAGCCTTGAAGACTCGGTTTAAATACTTCAAATGAAGCCGGATACCGAAAATTATACCGGAAGTGACTGCCTAAAGTATGGATGACAATCAGCACCTTTTTATCGTTGTTTGACAATATTTTATCTAAGGAAATCCACAGGTTTTCATCAAAATTATCAGCGGCATCGGAGCCGGTATTACTGAAATATGCACCATCCGTATCTTTCGATATTCTACGGATAAAACTATTTTCCGCGCTTTGATTGGCAATCCAATACGTCTTGAATCCGGCTTCTTTATAGGCGTCCACAAAAGATTTTTCCATAAAATCACGATTGTAATTTTTTGCTTCCAAGCGGGTTAAGATAAACGGCAAGCTGGAAGAGGTAAGGTTGGCTTCCGAAAAGAAATCGGAATAAGAAACCAGATTGCTTGTCTGAGCCAACAAGGGAGAGGTTTCCCGCTCATATCCATTGATTGAGTAACTGCTGTAACGGCCTGTTTCTCCTATTACAAATACATATACCTCTTTTTCTTGCAATTGGTCTTCTTTCAAGGCATTAAACCTGAAATCCGTTAATTTTTCATTGCCGGCCCTTATGCTTTTTTCTATCCGGTAAACCTGGTACGTCCGGAAAATCAGGTCATACGGATATATTTTATAAAATTTCAGCAGGAAAACATCGGTCGCATATCCAGCCAAAAGAACGAATAAAAAAACGCCGGCAAAATAAAGCCTGATTTTTTTTGACAAAATAAGATACGTATTTTTTATCTTCTTCAAAACCACATAAAAATAAAAAATCCAGAAAAGGAACAAGCCGGCGATCGGCACCTTTAAAGAGGCCAACAACTCCGAAGATTCGCCCCAATTGGTTTCCATGATCGAATAGATAAAAGCCGTGGTAACGGGCATCCGGTTGAAATAGATATGGGCAATTTCCAGCGGAGCCAATAAAACGAAAATTCCCATGACGATAAAAAAGGTTCGCGCTTTCAAAAATAAGGACGGAACCAGGAAGAGTAAACAGGAGAAACAAAAGTAAATAACCGGTTTCAAAAAAAAGGCTCCGGCAAAATCGCTGCCATACAAAGCCAGATAGATATTCGGAAATAATACAATGAAGGACAAAAAGGCAATCCAACAGAAATCCTTTCTTTTCGGGATAGTTATTTTAAAGGGCATAAGCGGACTTTTTCTAACAATAAATATTCGAGCGACAAATATACGAAAAAAGTCTGCAATTTTGTAAATTGCAAACTTTAAAGACTTTCCATATCTTTAAGATATGGAAAGTCTAATGTATCTGTCTAATGTGTCTGTCTAATGTCTAACTATGCCGTACAATTATTCATCTTCGCTATAAGCGATTTCCCCGTGTTGTGAAATATCGAGACCCGTAGCTTCTTCTTCCGGTGTAACTCGCAATCCAACTACTTTATCTACGATTTTGAACAAAATAAAGGTCATGACTCCACTGAAAACAATCGCGGTTAAATTGACAATGACCTGAATCCCCAATTGATGCCAATCGCCGTATAAGGCTCCTTCTTGTCCGCCGGCGCCTGTAACGAATTGAGTAGCAAATACTCCGGTCAGAATCGCTCCAACAAAACCACCGACACCGTGTACACCAAACGCATCTAAGGAATCGTCGTATTTCAATTTGGGTTTTATATAAGCCACAAACAGATAACAGATACTGGCAGCTACTAATCCGATAAATAAAGCGCCAAGCGCATCAACGGTTCCGGCTGCCGGGGTAATGGCTACCAAACCGGCTACGGCGCCCGTACAGATACCTACAACAGTGGCTTTTTTATTGATAATCCAATCCAGCGCCATCCAGGTGACAGCTGCAACGGCTGTGGCCAAATGAGTTACCAGGAAGGCGTTGGCGGCTAATCCGTCGGCGGCCAATCCGCTGCCGGCATTGAATCCGAACCAACCTAACCACAACAGGGCTGTACCAATCACAACAAACGGGATGTTGTGCGGAGTAATCGGATGATCTCCTGTCAGGTACCCCCGGCGGCGACCCAACAACAGGGCCATTACCAAAGCGGAAATCCCGGCATTGATGTGTACGACCGTACCTCCGGCAAAGTCGATAGCGCCTAAAGCGCCCATCCAACCGCCGCCCCATACCCAATGAGCCATAGGGTTATAGACGAAAATCGCCCATAATACGGAAAACAACAGGAATCCCGAAAACTTGATCCGTTCGGCAAACGCGCCGATAATCAAAGCAGGGGTAATAACCGCAAACATACATTGAAATAAAACAAAAACAAGTTCGGGTATATCGCCTGCAGAGAGCGTATCGAGTGTAATTCCATGTAAAAAGACCTTATCAAATCCACCGATAACAGCGCCTAAGGAATGACCTTCCAATCCGGTGCCAAAAACGGCGCTATATCCATATACAATCCATTCGATGCTGATAACTGCCGTAAGAACAAGGCATTGCATCATAATACTCAATACATTTTTTTGACGAACCAGACCGCCATAGAAAAAGGCGAGTCCCGGAATAGTCATCAACATAACCAAAATCGTGGCCACGATAATCCACGCTGTATTTCCTGAATTTAAAACGGCTACCTCTTCGGTTTGAGCCATCAGCGCCGGGCTAATTAACAGTAATCCGGCGGCCATAAAATATTTTACTAAACTTTTTTTCATATTTCTTTTTCCTTAATAAATTTCAACCAATGCCTTTTTGTTATAATTAATTGTATGCCTGAATTTTAAACTGATTACTTATTATAGAGTGATTCATCGCCATGATCGCCCGTTCGAATCCGGATGGACTGTTCGATGGTTGAAACGAATATCCGGCCGTCGCCACTTTCCCCTGTATAAGCCGATTTGAGAATGGCGTCAATTGATTTTTGGGTATTTACATCCCTCACAACGAATGATATATATATCCGGTCAATCGCATTGATGTCGTATGCAAT
>JAISKT010000262.1 GCA_031261295.1 Candidatus Symbiothrix sp.
CTACCCCGGAAATGGTTAATACAGAACTTAAAAAGATGCTGGATGTTGCCGGAGAATATACGCACAAAAGGGATGATGATTGGAATGATTCCTTGAATATGAATGTCAACTTATGCTGGTTGGATCACTCATTTTTGGATAATACACTACAAGACGAGTTGAAAAAGATCGCTTCACTATCGGTACAAAAATCACCTTATTATGGTATAGACTTTGATTCGGCTATGCACTTAATGACACCCAATGAAAAAGTGTATGATTTGGATATTACTACATCCTATCACCATCGTTTATTGTCGCTTTTTCGATATTGGAATGTGATTTATTATTTCTCTCCCCATAAATATCTAATGGATAAATCGTGGGACAAAACATTGAGCGAATCTATTTTTCCATTTATAAATGCCACTGATGAACAGTCTTATCAGATAGCCTTTTTAAAATTAGCGGCAGCTCTGAATGATGGTCATGGCTTCCTCTTTTTTAAGAAAGGGTATCTCAATGAAAATGAGAATATTATTGAAATAGTGGAAGGAAAAACAGTTGTGAGGATTGATGGAGGCGGATTAAAGAAAGGAGATATAGTGAATCGCATTGGAGACCGGGATATAAATCAGATTCGGGACAGTCTGTCTGTTTTGATTCCGGCATCCACCCAAGGCAACAAAGAATACCGGATCAACTGTTATGTGGCTGAAATGATATTCTTCCGGGAAACAGATATTGTCCTTTCAAGAAATGGCCAAAAATGTGTAGTTCATACATTTCCCATTACTTCCGGAAAGATATATTCGTCTTCATACCAATGGATTACCGATGATATAGGCTATGTTGATTTATCAATATTAACAACAGATGAAATGGATTGGATATTTCAGCTTTTTTCAGATGCGAAGGGGATTGTTTTTGACTTGCGGGGAACAGGACCCTATAACTACAATGTGCTCCAACTTGATTGTCATCTATCCAAGCAAAAAATTATCCGTTTATTTTCGCTTATTGCGCCGGATGTGAGACATCCCGGAGCTTATTATTGGATGAAAAACACACAAACAGTTATTCCGGAAAGCATGGAATGCTCTCACTATAAAGGAAAAAACGTTTTTTTAATCAATGAAGATACTCAAAGCTTTACAGAAACTCAAGCCTATATAGCACGTACCAATTTTCACGCAATCTTGATTGGACGTCCGACATCAGGGGCATTGGCACAAGTTATAGAGGTTTCTCTTCCTGATAATCACAAGGCAACCTTTTCCGGCTTTGGCGCTTTTTCATCGGATGGAACCGGATTTCAACGAAAAGGCATCATTCCCGATAGGAAGGTCTATCCTACGATGGAATCCATCCAAGAAGGGAAAGATGAAATTTTGGAAGCGGCTATTGAGTATTTGAATAAAAATTAGTATTTGTTTATTCGAAAAGAAGTACCGAAAGAAGAAATTTTGCAAGATATAAAATTACATTCCAAGCACGTATGCATGCGTACCCGTGTCCGTGAAAATCAAGATCATTTCCTCTTCTTTTTCCACCCACACTAAAATCCAATCATTTAGAACATGACATTCTTTGATTTCCTCATCTGTTTTTTTCTTTTTGCCTTTTAAATTATGTTCGCGATTTCTGTCCGGCAATTTTTCTCGCTTTGCTAATTTCACAATAACATTATACAACTCCTCTAAATCCAAATTTTGCTTGTAGCAAAGTTTTACATCCTTTTTAAAAGAGTTAGTATGAGCAACAGCAAAAACAAATTCTTCATTTGCTGCTAAAGCATCAAAAAAATCGCTTACGCTCATTTTCTTTGATTTAGTTGTTTCCGGGTTCATTAAAGTGCTTTGATTTACCTTTGTTGACAATCACGTACTTACCACGCCGATATTCATCTAACCCAAGATCTATACGGCTTTTTACAGGCTCTGCCAATTCAAAGAAACCTAATGACAAAATATATTCCAATGTCTTTTTTGCCATAGCGTTACTGCTGTCATAAACCAACGATATGGATTGTGGACGTTTCATCACTGTTGTTGCCATATTATTTTACTTTAAAAATCTAATCACAAAGATATACATTTTATTATGAATAACAAAACACCTATAAACCTGAGCTTTTTATCCACCATCATTATTCATTTGTTCACCTCTCTTTCAAATTATTTTTTTAATTTTGCAAAAACAAATTATATATCATGAAAAAGGCATTATTGGTAATTACCGTGTTATTTATTTCGTTATCCCTTTCGGCGCAATCGAAAGAGGTAAGTATTCATATTTATCCTGAAAAAGGGGAACAAGTGATCAGCAAACATATCTACGGACAATTTGCCGAACATCTGGGCGCCTGTATTTACGGCGGATTATGGGTGGGTGAAGGTTCTTCCATTCCCAACGTAAACGGTTACCGGAAAGATGTTTTGGAAGCGTTGAAACAATTACAAGTACCCAATCTGCGTTGGCCCGGCGGTTGTTTTGCCGATGAATATCATTGGATGGACGGAATCGGACCGAGAGCCAATCGTCCGAAAATGGTCAATAATAATTGGGGCGGCGTAGTGGAAGACAACAGTTTTGGGACGCACGAATTTTTAAACCTTTGTGAATTATTGGGTTGCGAACCGTATATCAGTGGGAATATCGGCAGCGGCACCGTTGAAGAATTGGCTAAATGGGTCGAATATATGACTTCCGACGGCGACAGTCCGATGGCTAATTTGCGCCGGGAAAACGGACGGGAGAAACCCTGGAAAGTAAAATATCTGGGCGTAGGGAATGAAAGTTGGGGTTGCGGAGGCGATATGCTTCCGGCGTATTATGCCGATTTATACCGTCGCTATGCTGTGTATTGTCGTAATTTCGACGGAAACCGGCTGTTCAAAATTGCCAGCGGCGCCAGCGATTACGATTACAACTGGACCGAAACGCTGATGCAAAAAGTCGGCAATAAAATGAACGGATTATCGCTTCATTATTATACGGTAACCGGCTGGAATGGAAGCAAAGGCTCGGCAACGGTTTTTTCTCCGGATGACTATTATTGGATAATCGGCAAATCGTTGGAAATCGAAGAAGTCATTCAGAAACATATCGCTATCATGGACAAATACGACAAAGATAAACGTGTCGGATTAATGGTCGATGAATGGGGAACCTGGTTTGATGTGGAACC
>JAISKT010000128.1 GCA_031261295.1 Candidatus Symbiothrix sp.
CTTTATCTGCCGACCATTTATTGCAAGCATCCGAAAAAGGGATTAAAGCCTTGGCACAAAGCAATACAGTGGCGACTTTATTGCCTTGTACGGCTTTTTCCTTGAAAGAAGAATATGCCCAAGGACGGCAAATGATTGATGCGGGTTGTGCGGTGGCTTTGGCGACCGATTATAATCCGGGCAGTTGTTTCAGTTCGTCCATTCCATTGACCATTGCATTGGCTTGCATTTACATGAAATTATCGCCCGAAGAAGCGGTGACGGCATTGACTATCAATGCAGCAGCAGCGCTTGGAAAAGAAAAATCCATCGGCAGTATTGATGTCGGCAAAAAAGGAGATCTAATTATTTTGGAATATCCAAGTTATAAATTCCTGCCTTATCACGTAGGAATGAATTGCGTCGAAAAAACAATAAAAACTAAAAGTTAAGAACTAAGAACTAAGAGTTGCGCGAAGCGCGATAACAGGCGTCAGCCAACTCTTAGTTCTTAACTCTTAGTTCTTAGTTCTAAATATTATATTATGAAACTATTATCTGAATTACCTGTTAAAGAATTTTTGTTGGTGACTGCCGGGGATGATCCGGTTCCGGGCGGAGGGAGTGTTTCCGCTTTGTGCGGCGCTTTGAGTGCGGCGTTGGGTCAAATGGTTACTAACCTGACTATTGGACGAAAAAAATATGCCGACCAGGAAGAAAGCATGAAAGAAATGGCGGTTGTTTTCAATTCGTATTTAGACGAATTTGCCTTAGATATTGATAAAGATTCCGATGCTTACGATGCTGTTTTTTCGGCTTATAAATTGCCGAAAGAAACCGAAGAAGAAAAAGCGGTGCGTTCGCAAAAAATTCAGGAAGCGACGAAAATAGCGGCGGAAGTGCCTTTGCAGGTAGCGCAAAAAGCGTATAAACTGATGGATTTTATCAGTATGGTGGCTAAAACAGGCAATCAGAATGCGGTGACGGATGCTTGCGTGGCGATGATGTGTGCGCGGACGGCTGTTCTGGGCGCTTTGCTGAATGTCCGGATCAATCTTTCTTCCTTAAAAGATTCCGAATATGTGGAGCATTTGAAAAAAGAGTCCGATTTTTTGGAAACAAAAGCGATAGAAAAAGAACAACAATTATTACATTGGTTACATAAAACGATACTTTCATGAAAAACGTATATCAAGTCGGAAGCGGTGCTTTAACTTTCGAAATCATCGAAAAAATAATCAACAATAATCTCAAACTGAATTTGGCGCCCGAAGCCGTGGAACGGATTCAAAAATGCAGGGATTACTTGGATAAAAAAACAGAATCGTCCCAAACACCGATGTACGGCATTACCACCGGTTTCGGTTCGCTGTGCAATAAAAATATTTCTCCGGACGAATTGAGCAAATTGCAGGAAAATTTGGTAAAATCGCATGCTTGTAGTGTGGGTGAAGAAATTCCTCCGGTGATAATCAAATTGATGATGTTGCTGAAAGCGCATGCCTTATCGCTGGGATACAGCGGTGTGCAAGTCATTACCGTTCAACGCATTCTGGATTTGTACAACAATGATGTGATGCCGATCGTCTATGACCGGGGTTCGCTGGGTGCATCGGGCGATTTGGCTCCTTTGGCTAACTTGTTCCTGCCGTTAATCGGAGCCGGCGATGTGTATTACCAGGGGAAAAAAAGGGAAGCCATGAGCGTTTTGCAGGAATTCGGCTGGAAACCGGTGAAACTGATGAGCAAAGAAGGTTTAGCCCTTTTGAACGGAACGCAATTCATGAGCGCCAATGGGGTGTACGCGCTGATTAAAGCGATGGAATTTACCAAAAAATCCGATCTGATTGCGGCGCTTTCCTTGGAAGCTTTTGATGGATTGATCGATCCTTTTTTGGATTGTATTCAACAGATGCGGCCGCATCCGGGACAAATCGAAACCGGCAGACGGATTCGCAAGCTATTGGAAGGCAGCGAATTGATCAGCCGGAAGAAAGAACACATACAAGACCCGTATTCTTTCCGTTGTATTCCGCAGGTGCACGGTGCGACGAAAGATGCCATCCAATACGTTGCCAATGTCCTGTTGGCGGAAATCAATTCCGTAACCGATAATCCGACAATTTTTCCCGATGAAGACCTGATTATTTCGGGCGGAAATTTCCATGGACAACCCTTGGCGATTGCCTTTGATTTTCTGGCGAATGCTCTGGCGGAATTAGGCAATATTTCCGAAAGGCGTGTGGCTCAGTTGATTATGGGATTGCGGGGATTACCCGAATTTCTCGTGGCGAATCCGGGCGTCAATTCCGGATTTATGATTCCGCAATATGCTTCCGCTTCCATGGTGAGTCAGAATAAGATGTATTGCTACGCGGCTTCCAGCGATTCGATTGTTTCTTCCAATGGACAGGAAGATCATGTGAGTATGGGCGCTAATGCGGCTACTAAATTATTCAAAGTCCTGAACAATCTCGATTTGATTTACGCCATTGAATTGATGAATGCCGCCCAAGGTCTTGATTTCCGCCGACCGGTGAAAACATCTCCGGTATTGGAAAATTTCATCCATGAGTATCGCAAGGAAGTCCCGTTTATCAAAGAGGATGTCGTCATGTACAAAGAAATCCACAAAACAGTCGCATTCCTTAACCGGATATCGTTTGATTTTATTCATTTTTAATCATAATATTGCATCGAAAAATAAAGTAAATTAATAAATCAATAGATTAATGGCAAATATTTTGTCAATCTGAAAGATTATTCTATCTTTGCAGATTAAAAAATACAAAATATGAGCTATT
>JAISKT010000152.1 GCA_031261295.1 Candidatus Symbiothrix sp.
TAAACTTGAATACAAAGGTTATTATGGAAGTATCGAATACAGTAAAGAGGATAATTGCCTTTTCGGAAAAGTAGTGGGTATTCCAAAGGATTTAATAAGTTACGAGGGAAATACGGCGGAGGAATTATATGACGATTTTAAAGGAGCAATAGACGACTATATAAATCTTTGTACCAGAAAAGGAATAAAACCCCGTAAATCCTATTCCGGTACGCTTAATTTACGTATTCCGTCTCAAATACATTACCGTATTGCAATGATAGCAGAAAACAAAGGGACAAGTATTAATTCCCTCATCCTTCATTCAATCGAAAATCAATTACAGGAAGCCTATTAATTTATGGGCCGGCATTAAAATCTCAATATACAGCGGTTTGAAGTAGAAGAAATTTTTGAAAATAAACGGAGATTTATCTCGCTTTAGGGCGATCGCAAGAACTTGCTAACTATTCAGGTACTGTAAATACTAATTTTGCGCATTCAATCGCGGAGCGATTGCATTATTGTAGCACAGAATAATCCACCTACCACCGTCAACCGCGGAGCGGTTGCATAATAATATAATCAAATGAAAATCAATCCTGTAATGAAACCGCTCCGCGGTTTTGGGTAGATGGGGATGACATTTTTCTACAATAATGTAATCGCTCCGCGATTGGCGCTTCTCCGCTAAATTAGTATTTACAGGAACCGGATAATTACGGAATGGACGTATTTTCGTTAAATTTTGGTAATTCCTTGGTTGTTACGAAAAAAGAGATTACCTTTGTCAATTAAATAAACGAAAAAAGGGTTTATTACAAAATAGAAAACATTTTATAAAGACATAATTCATTAAAAAATAAAGCGTTAGCTTTTATTCTTGTTATTAGAAATTTCGACAATTTTGGTATCGACAGGAATAAGTTAGTAAATGCTCACGTTGAATCGTGGGTTTAACTTATTTGTCGATACGGGTCGTCGAAAACCTCTAATAACAGATAAAGTTAAGTCCCACGTTTTTTATTTTAAATAACCGCTTCTCAGGGACTTGGAGGCATAAATTCTACAGACATGCAGAACAAGTCAAACTATTTTCACAAACACATATAAAAAACACCCCTAAATCCCCTAAAGGGGACTTGGCTGACGCACGATAGTGAAAATGCGCAGTCTCTAAAGCCCCCTTTAGGGGGTTGGGGGGAAGTCCCCTTCAGGGGATTTAGGGGTAAGAAATTGGCGGGTGTATCAGTTCAATGGTTTTTTCGCTCTCATTTTTAACCGGTTGAACGCGCCCGCCCATCACTCAGGGTACATGCAACCACAAGATTTTTTTTCATTCTTATTAAATTTATAATTACCGGTTGCCTTGCCCTTTTATAAAACAGGCGCTATACGCCTTGTACGAAATACAAATTTAAATTATACAAATAATATGAAAAAGATGATTTTTTTAGCGCTGACACTCGTCGTTTTGAGTGTAGCCGGTGCAAACGCACAAGTGATTATCGGTGATAACAGCAAAGAACCGCACGCAGGCGCGATTCTGGATTTATCTCCATTGGGAACACAAAAACTCGGTTTGTTACTGCCAAGCTTTGAGTTGCAAAACACAACGATTTTGCAATTGGGTAATTCCGTTGCGGAAACGGATACGGATGCCATTGGTATGATTATTTACAATCCGACCAAAACAGGTTCGATTGAAATAGGCATCTACGTATGGAATGGTACTGATTGGAAACCGGTAGTCCTTTTATAATGAAGAAAATGAAAAGAATGAAAGAAAGGAAAAGAATAATCATTGCAATAGGGTTGTTCCTGAGTTTGGGGACAACAGCCGGTTTCGCGCAGGTAACGATAGGAGCTGACCAGGCTCCGCGTACCGGCGCCGGTTTGGATTTGAATTCCAATAAGGGATTGCTTTTGCCGAGAGTGACATTGTCGAGTACAGCCACTGATTTTCAGTTGGATGGTGGCGACCCCACTCTTGCCAAAGGGATGGTGGTTTACAATACCGGCGCCAACTTGGGCGGCCCCGGTGTATTTGTTTGGGACGGAAGTAAATGGTCGATCGTACAAGCAGAATTGCCGGCGGTAACTATCGAAACGGTAGGAAGCGGAACCTCCTTTTGTGGAGGCGTCACTTTCAAATTGACAAAACCCACGAGTTGGACAACTGCACAATGGACAAGTTTGGCAGCAAGCAATGTAACGGCTACGCTTGCGGGCGATGCTTACAATGGTACATTGACCTACAATGCCGTGGAAGACAGTTATTATTACGGAATTACGGCAGCAGCTGTCGGACAATCGGCTGTGATTACGGTGAACGGTAGTATCAGCGGAACTCCCATCGCTGAAAGTACAAAAACAGTGACTGTCAACTTGAATACGGACAGTAGTTTTAAAGTAGGCGGTGAAAACTGTTTTGACATCAAACGTAGTAGCGACACCGATCCGGATTGGAATAATCGTACGCAAGCTGATTTTACGAAGACGTATGATTATTCTTTGAGTGGAACGGTGGGCAGCGGATTTACGATTACTTCGGTCACCTGGAGTTATAGTAACCCGGAAGATGCGGTTGAAACATTTACTCCATTGGCTACGAGTACTACTCCGGCAAGCAATAAGGTAACGGTAAAATACAATCCGGCCAATTTGATAGGCAATACGAATATTGATGCCACAGGTATTCAAGTGATTATTACGGCAACGATTGTGGCAACGAGCACAGGTGCCTGTCCGACGGCAGTATATACGGTATCGCGCACAGTGACAATAAAGAACGCCGACTGCTGTTCTTCTGTTACGGATGCCGAAGGAAATGACTATACCGCTTCTGAGTTTGGAATTGCCGGATGTTGGATGACGCAGAACTTACGTTCAACTTATACGATGCAAGGGGCTACAAAAAGATCCGTCCCAATAGGAGCTAATGCGGACGATTCCTATACTGCAGCTGTTTATTATTATCCGAATGGCAATCAGACTGTTTATAATAACAATCCGACTTATGGTTTGTATTATACCTGGGCGGCTGCTAATATCGGGGCTTCTGCAACGGAAAACAAGGATGCTTTTAGTGGAACAATCTCTACCCGCCAGGGGATATGTCCTTCCGACTGGCACTTGCCCAGTGATTATGAATGGGCTATGCTGGAAAAAGAAATCGCGTCTAATCCATCCGCTTATTCTTTACAACAAACTCCTTACTCGGGCGCAGCCGATTATGACTATGCTGGTTCAACGGGCACGCGTCCGAAACCCGGCTCTGTCGATGAGACGTATTGGGGCCGACAGATGAAAAGTCAAACGCCTGTGAATGGCGCCACGAATGGCAGCAGCAAACCTGCGTCAGAAGGCGGCTTCGATGTCTTGCTTGTCGGCGTATGGGCCCAGAACAAAACAATGCAATGGGGTCAGCGCGCGGACTTTTGGACGGCTAGCGCCACGAAACCAGATGGATACTCACAAATCCGCCAGATACTGGCTGGGCAAACAACCGTGAGTCGAATATACATGCATAAAGGGACGCTTATGTCTGTGCGTTGCGTTAAAAACAAATAACCTACGTTTCCAACTATATGCTAATTTGAAAACCTGCGCTTTTTCCGGCCCTTGAACCGTCTGGTCTTTGGCCGTTAGGGATTAGGGTTGAGGCGCTCAACCATTGATTCAGGCGAAAAAGGCAGGGTTGCGTTTCTTAATAAACCTTCCAAGTCTTCAAGACTTGGAAGGTTTGTTGATAAAAACCGGTTCTCCGCACAAGCCGGACTTATTGTCAACGCAAGTTTGGAAAGCTCGGATTTTTCATGTACGTTTGTACTTTCAAAACAGTAAAAATAAACGCATGAAAAAGACATTACTCTGTATGCTATTCACAGCTTTCTTGTTTGCAACACATCAGGCGATGGCCGTACCTGCTTATCCTTATCCCATACAGTACAAACAACCCGACGGATCAACCCTTACGATCACGCTCAAAGGCGACGAACGGGTGCATTGGGCGACCACCTTCGAAGGTTATACCTTATTGGTAAACAAAAGCGGATTTTATGAATATGCTCAAAAAGAGGCTTCCGGCGATTTGACGCTTTCGGGCATCCGGGTGCACAATGTCGATAAACAAACGGCTGAAGAAAAGACTTTTCTCCGGACGGCAGAAAAAGATTTGCGTTACAGTCGCGAGCAGGTAAACTTGCTGGAACAGGTTTGGAAAACACAAGAACCCGGCCGGCAAAAATCCCTTTCCGCCGCCAACAGGGCCTCGTATGCTCCGGCAACGGGAACGGTTCGCGCGCCGCTCGTTTTGGTAGGATTCCAGGGAAAACCGTTTACCAAAACAAAAGCCGATTTTGAAATGCTGATGAACCAGCCCAATTATACCGCCGGCGGAACCATTCCCGGTAGCGTGCGCGATTATTTCTACGATAATTCCTACGAACAACTTACGTATCAGGTGGATGTTTTCGGACCTTATACCCTTTCACAATCGATTTCTTTTTATGATGAAGAGTATGGCGAGCCTCGCGCAATGACTTATGAAGCTGCAAATATGGCGCATGCCGACGGTTGTAATTTTGCCGATTACGACCGGGACAATGACGGCTATGTGGATGGCATCCATATTATTTTTGCCGGTTATGGAAAAGAGGCGGGCGCACCCGCAGGAGACGCGATATGGTCGCATGCGTGGGAACTTTTCGGAGAATATGCGTTGCAGTTGGATGGAAAGCAGGTATTTCGCTATTCCTGTTCGCCGGAATTAAGGAATACTTACGGCTCAAACATTACCTATATCGGAGTGATTGCCCACGAATTAAGCCATGTTTTCGGAATCCCTGATTTTTACGATACCAATTATAGCACACAGGGACAATCGCTTGATACAGAGTCCTGGGACATTATGGCGCATGGTTCGTGGAACGATCAGGGACGCACACCGGCCAATCATACGGCTTGGTCGAAAGATTTTCTGGGATGGGTTCCGGCAGTCGAACTGACTTCCGAAGCCAATATCACATTACCCGATCCTGCTACCCAAGGCGCTGTTTACAAAATAAATACAACGACCCCCAATGAATATTTCCTGATTGAAAACCGGCAAAAGCAGGGTTGGGATGCCTACATCCCTTCCAGCGGAATGTTGATTTACCACGCCGACGAAAATTATTCCGGATGGAACTCCAATTGCATTAACTGTGTGTCTTCGCACCGGGGATTGTATATAAAGCAGGCCGGAGGCGGAGCAAACAGCGATAATTCCGACCGGACGACCGACCCGTATCCTTCGGGAGAAAATACAAGTTTTACCGATACTTCTGTTCCCAATTCCAAATCGTGGGCAGGCGCTACTACCGATCAACCGGTTACACGAATTACACATAATACCACCGATCGTACCGTTTCTTTCAGGTTCATGGAAAATCCGGATGATTTCGATGCGGCATTGACCCAATTCGTTAATTTGCCGGCAAAGAGTTATCAAGCCGGCGAAAGAGACATCAAAGTTAAACTCGAAAATTGGGGGCGGGCATTTACCTCGGCAACCATTACCTGGAGCATTGATAATCAGGAACAAACAACCCGTCAGTGGACCGGTTCGCTTACTTACAACAAAAAAGATACCGTAACGTTAGGCGTTGCCGATTTGCCGGTAGGTATCCATACGATTTCGGCCACCGTTACACTTGCCAATGACATAGATGTTACCAATAACACGCTTGATGCGACTATTGAAATTAAAGCAGCGGAAACATTACCCTACGCAACGGAATTTAACGGTTCGCTTGACGGCTGGGAGAGTGTCAGTTTCGACGGTGATTTGCACTGGCAATGGTCGGATGCACTGAATTATTACACTTTCATGGAAATCAATACGACCACGAGGGCCAATGGCTATGCTTTGTACGGACTCACGGCAGATGGCATTCATACAGGTCCTAATCCGGCTCGCTCGGCGTTGGTTTCTCCCGGATTTGATTTTTCCAATGTAGAAAACGCCATTGATCTGTCATTTGAATATAATGTGATGATGTATTATACGCAAACGACTCTTAAAGTGCAGGCATCCACCGATAATTTTCAAAATCAAACAGTAGATTTATGGTCGCAGACTTTGTCCAATACATGGGAGTCTGTTTCCGGCGCTCCGGTCATTGACCTTTCGGCATTTGCCGGAGAATCCAATGTTCGGGTTCGGTTCTTGTACAATGGCGGCTTGGGATTGGCTTGGGCGATTGACGATATTAAAATATCGGAAAACAACGATCCGCGACTGAAAACGTTGACGGTGAGTTCCGGTGAACTTTCACCTCTATTTAATCCGGCAACTACTAATTATACGGTAAACGTGTTCAATGATGTAAGTAGTATTGATATTACTGCAACCGCTTTGCGCCCGACCGATATCATACTTGGTACGGGAACAAAATCATTGGTTGAAGGTAATAACACATTCAATATAGTAGTTACGAATCAAGGTGGTAATGATTTAAAAATATATACGATACTTGTCAAACGGATGAATCCTGCATTAATTGTTCCTTTTGTCGAAGATTTTGAATCAACTACTCCAAGTTGGAAAATGGCGAATGGCACACAACTTGATCGATGGGTAATTGGTGATGCAACTTCGGCTTCCGGAACAAAATCCGCCTATATTTCCAATGGCAATGGTTCATCATACAGTCGGGTATATCTTTATACGGATGTTTACTTTACTCCTGATACCGATGCTTCTCACATTTATCAATTGAGTTTCGACTGGAAAAAATGGGGGGATTCATGGAATAATTATTTAGCAGTTTATTTGATGGATACCGATATAGAACCGATTGCCGGACAATCTTTATATAATGCAAACTATTTGGGGGAATTTAATAATGCAAGTACCTGGCAAAAAGCAATTATTAATCTTTCCGATTCTTATTATTATACGCTAAAAGGCGAGACCAAACGATTGGTGTTTGCTTGGACAAATTATGGAGATAGTGGAACAGAACTACCTGCGGCCATAGACAATGTAACGATTCGATCCATTGATCCGAATGAAGCGCTTTTAATTAATCTCTCGGTAAGCGAAGGTGTTTTGTCGCCCTCATTTGATCCTAAAACATTTGATTATACCCTAAAAGTAAATAATAATGTAAACAGTATCTCTATTTATGCCACACCTGTACGGGCAATAGATACGGTAACCGGCACAGGCGTAAAATCACTTGAAGTAGGAGACAATCCGGTTGAAATTGTAGTTTCCAATCCGGAAGGAACGGTTCAAAATACATACAAGATAGTTGTAAAACGACTGGGACCTCCATTAAATGTGCCTTTTATTGAAGATTTTGAATCAGTTGCTCCCAGTTGGACTTTGGCGAACGGTAGTCAACCCAATCAATGGGTCATTGGTACAGCTACGGCGGCTTCCGGATCTAAATCCGCCTATATTTCCGATGATGGCGGAATTTCCAATCATTATAATTCAGCGAATTATAGCAGAGTATATCTTTACAGCGATGTTTACTTTACTCCGTTATCGGATGATTTTACGTTGTATCGACTCTCTTTCGATTGGAAAGGAATGGGAGAATCATGGTGTGATTATTTAACCGTTTATTTGATCGATACGGATACCGAACCGATTGCCGGAGATTATTTATATTATGCTACTGAACTGGGACAATTCTACAACGCAGATACTTGGCAAAAATGTGACTTGCAATTTTCGGGGGATTATTCTAATACTACGAAACGGTTGGTGTTCGCTTGGGTAAATGATGGCAGTTGGGGAAATCAACCGCCTATAGCCATAGATAATGTAGTGATTCGAGCATTTGATTCCGATGAAGCGCTTTTAAGCGATCTCTCGGTAAGTGAAGGCGTTTTATCTCCCTCGTTTGATGCCAATACATTTAGTTATACGGTAAAGGTGGCAAATGACATAAACCGTATTGATCTTAGTGCAACAACCGCACGAGCAGTAGATACAGTGACCGGTACCGGCGCCCAATCGCTCGAAGTCGGCGAGAATATCTTTGAGATTGTTGTTTCCAATCCGGAAGGAACATTTTACAATTCATATAAAGTACTTGTTGAACGGATGAAACCTGCATTCCAAGCTCCTTTTGTCGAAGATTTTGAAACAGAAAACGCCTATTGGCAGTTTGCTAACGGCGCAGAACCCAATCAATGGTATATTGGAACAGCAACGGCGGCTTCCGGAACAAAATCCGCCTATATTTCCGATGACGGAGGCGTTTCCAATCATTATAATACTTCACAATGGGGTCTGTCCTATTTTTATACCGATATTTACTTTACTCCTTCGTCCGATAATTCTCATATATTTCTGAGTTTTGATTGGAAAGAATCAGGAGAATTTTGGTGTGACTATTTGACCGTTTATTTGACCGATACGGATACCGAACCGATTGCCGGACAATATTTATATAATGGCATTATTTTAGGAGAATTTCAAAACACAAGTACCTGGCAAAAAGCAGTCATTAATCTTTCTGAGATTTATTATTCTCCTCTGAGCGGCGACATCAAACGCTTGGTGTTCGGATGGAGAAATGATGCTAGTCTCGGAAATCAACCGGCTGCTGCAATAGACAATATTTCTATTGAGTATAAAACTATGGATGAAACGGATGCTACATTAAGCAGCCTTACGGTCAGTCATGGCGTTTTGTCTCCCTCTTTTGAACCGACTGTATTCAACTATACGGTCGATGTAGCCAATGATGTGAGCAGTATGAAACTGTATGCCACACCTGCGCATCCCATGGCAGTTGTAATTGGAGCAGGTGAATTTAGTTTGAAAGTCGGTGAAAACACACGCACGATGGAAGTTAGGGCTGCCGACCATACTCATAAGAATGTCTATACGGTAAAAGTCAATCGAGATGCAGGTGTAGGCATCGAAAAACCGGAAACGCAAGTAAGCGTGTATCCCAATCCTACCACCGGAAAAGTGTATATCAAAAATGCGGAGGGTGCGGAAATCTCCGTATATAATTTACCGGGCACCGAATTGCTGCGCACACGCGAAAGCAGCATTGACCTATCGGGTTATCCCAAAGGAATATACTTATTGCGGGTAGGAGGTAAGACAGTGAAAATAGTGAAGGATTAAACCCTGTATGAACAAATTTTGTTTAAAATTGTAGAATAAAGAGACGCTAAATTCTTATCTTTGCAGGTAGATAGGCAAAAAAACGTATAATCTCAATAAAATAATTTAACGAATATGGTAAGTTACAAAGAATTAGGCTTGGTAAACAGCCGTGAAATCTTCAAAAAAGCAATTGATGGCAAATATGCAATCCCCGCTTTTAACTTCAACAACATGGAACAAATGCAGGCAATCGTGCAGGCTTGCGTGGAAGAAAGCTCTCCCGTTATTCTCCAGGTTTCAAGTGGCGCGCGCAAATATGCCAACCAAACAATTTTGCGTTACATGGCACAAGGCGCTGTGGAATATGCGAAAGAATTAGGAAAAAATATTCCGATCGTTCTTCACCTCGACCACGGCGATACATTTGAATTGTGCAAAAGCTGTATCGACTTCGGTTTTTCTTCCGTGATGATCGACGGCTCGCATCATTCCTACGACGACAACGTGGAATTGACCCGCAAAGTGGTGGAATACGCTCACCAATACGATGTGACCGTAGAAGGCGAATTAGGTGTGTTGGCCGGCATCGAAGACGATGTAGTGGCTGAACATCATACCTATACGCAACCCGAAGAAGTGGAAGATTTCGTTTCCAAAACCGGCGTGGATTCTTTGGCTATCTCTATCGGCACTTCCCACGGCGCCAACAAATTCAAACCGGAACAATGTACCCGCAATGCAGAAGGCGTTTTGGTGCCTCCTCCCTTGCGTTTTGATATTTTGGAAGCCATTGAAAAACGGATTCCGGGATTCCCCATCGTATTGCACGGATCTTCTTCCGTTCCTCAAAAATATGTGGAAATCATCAACCAATACGGCGGCAAACTGAAAGATGCAATCGGTATTCCTGAAGACGAATTGCGGCGCGCGTCTAAATCGGCCGTTTGTAAAATCAATATCGACTCCGATGGCCGTCTGGCAATGACCGCCGCTATCCGCGAAACTTTGGCTCTGCATCCCGAATGGTTCGACCCCCGTCAATACCTGGGCCCGGCTCGCGAATGGTTGAAAGAACTGTACAAACACAAAGTGGTGCACGTATTAGGTTCTGCAGGCAAAGCTTAATTAGCACACAACAACACGAATAAAACCTTCCAAGTCTTGAAGACTTGGAAGGTTTATTAAGAAACGCAACCCTACCTTTTTCGCCTGAATCAAGGGTTGAGCGCCTACACCTTCATCCCTAACGGCCATAGGCCGAGCGGTTCAAGGGCCGGCTAAAGCGCTCGTTTTCAAATTGAACAATTGTCACATTGACGCATTAGTCATTTTTCTTGCAACGGACGCTAGTCATATCATATTTATGTGGGGCATTGCGCAAGACTCCCGTAGAAGTATTGGCAAGTTGCCTCTCCCAAGCCTGACTTGCGGAATTCGAACTGCTTGACCACAAACATGCTACCGAACCGAATGACATGGTGTTTCCCATGTCCGTGTAGCCTACGAGAAGTGCATCGAAACCGCCATTGGCGCGAGGCCAGCTCATACCGTTGGTTGCTCCGCTCACGGCTGTCTTGCTTTTCATTTGGCGACCCCAATAAGTCAAATCCGTATTGCCGGTGCCCGGGCGCCATCCAGTCGTACCGGCGAAATCATAGGTAGCTGCGCCGGAATAAGCATTTTCTTGATCGGCGTATGGCTTGGGGTTAGAAGCAATTTCTTTTTCAAGCATAGCCCATTCATAATCACTCGGCAAGTGCCAACCGGACGGGCATATTCCCTGACGGGTAGAGGCTGTTCCATTGAAAGCATCACTCGTTTCGGTGTAGTTAGCACCGAGATTAGCCGCAGCCCAGGTATAAAGCAAACCATATTCCGGATGGGCGATGGTATCCACCGTAGCCTTGGGGAAGTAATAATAAGGTGAATTTGCATTATTCGAATTATTTCCTTTCGTAATACTTTTATACTCACCCTCTTGTAAGGTCCAAGTTGAACGCAAGTTCTGTGTCATCCAACAACCGGCAGGGCCAAACTTAGCAGCGGTATAAGTATGGCCTTCGGCATCGGCAAACGTACCGCAACAAGCAGCATCCTGCACCTTGATGTCCATGTAAGCCACTTTGGTAGCACCAGTATTATCCGTATAAATAGCGCCGATACGGGCGGTCTTCACTCCGGCAGCGCCGACAATCGTCTTCACATTGGAGTTGAACGTGACGTTGAAAGTGACAGCACCTGCACTTTCGCCGGAAGTAGTGGATGGTTGCGGCAGAACCGAAATCAATCCGTAAGGATCGTCCAAGATATTAAACGACAACCCGCTGAAGTCGGTCGTATTCGTAAACGAATATCCTTTCACGTAACCTCCTTCAAATGCATCGGAACGGCCGGGGCCGGTAGTCACCAACACATCATAACAATCATCACCCACAATTTTGTAATTGCCGTTCACCGGAGGATCGGGTGTTACCGTAACTGTGATTTCATTACTCGTTTGAGCAGAAGAAGCACAGTTGTTAGCAATTACTTTTACCTTATACGTTCCGGCAGTGGAGAAAGTCATTGGATAAGTCGATACATCATAATTGGTGGGCGAATCTACGGGTGCATAATTAGCGCCCGTCGCATCCGTACACCACCACTCATACGTTTTGAGTGTTTCATTGCCGGAAAACTTATTCGTTCCGTCACTCAATACACCCAAATTGACAGTACCGCTATTCCCAATGATGAGCGTAGCGCTCTTAGCCGTTAGGAAGACGTTCTGAATAGCTGCACAAGTCGGATCGCCGACAGGAGCCTCAATCGTACTGCCGGAAACCGGTTGCCAATCATTGCCGTCCCATACATAAAGACCTTTCTTGATTTTAGCCTCTGCATTTTCATACTTGTTGTAAACAATTGTACCGGTCAGGGCCTCATTGGTTTCCTGAGCACTACTAATACCCACAAAACCGGCAGGAATTTTGCCCAAATCAGTGATATCCACATTAGACAGGATAAGCCCTCCTTTGACGGTACTATTCAAATCCAGAATAGCGCCCGCCTGCGGATCGCTTGTTCCACCAATCGTTACTTGCGCCCGAAGCCCCAAAGGCAACAGCGCGGCTGCCATCAGTAGCAGCATAAATACTTTTCTTTTCATTCTCTTTGTTTTTTATTAATTTTTTTAACTTTCAATTTTCAACTTTCCACTTTCAATTATCAGAACCGTCTTTCGTCCATTGAGTCCCGGTCCAGATATAGACCCCAATACCGGTATCCGGATTGTTATTGTACACCACCGCTCCGGTAAAGTTCGTATTCGGGCCGTCATTCTCCCCGGCTACGATCCCTGGAAAGATATTGGGATTGCCTTCCACCACCGGTATCTTATCCAACTCAATGATACCCACATTTGAGAGTAACAGACCGCCTTTGACGGTACTGTTCAAGTTCAACAGCGCACCGGCGACATCCGGATTCGGATTCCCGCCGACAGTTACCTGCGCCTTCGCACCCCATGCCCCCAAAAACAGGAGCATAAATACTAAAAAAAGATTTTTTCGCATACGTTATTTTTATTAAGTTTATAATCTGTATTTTACATTCAGACATTCCATATTTTAAAAATATGGAATGTCTTGTGTAAAGGGCAAGGCAACCGGATAATATAAATTCAATAATTATAAAAATGAAGAAAAATGATTGGTTGCCTGTACCCTATGGGAGCAGCGGGCAAATTCAATAACTAAAAAATGAGAGGAAAAAAACCATTGAATAGAACTGCCCGCTAATATTGTTATCTACGGGAAGTGATCTGAGTAATATAGAGAGGAACTCTTTATCATACAATAAATGTGTTTATTGCTTCCAAGTCCCTTATGAAGCGGTTATTTAAAATAGTGAAGCGTGGGACTTACATATTTATCTGTTCTGAGGTCTTCGACAACCCTATGTGCAAATAAGTAATGCCCACGCATTCGCATGAACGTTTACAATTATTCTTGCACATATTGAAATTGTCGAAGTTTCAGAACAAGACGCTGTAACGCTTTTCTTTTAATGAATTATGTCTTTATAAACTGTTTTCTATTTTGTAATAAAAGCTTTTTATCGTTTATTTAATTGACAAAAGTAATACCTTTTTTCGTAACAATCAAGGGATTATCAAAAATTAACTAAAATGGAAGCAATCAATCGCGGAGCGATTGCATTATTGTAGAAAAAATGTCATCCCCATCTACCCAAAACCGCGGAGCGGTTTCATTACTCCGCGATTGGCGCCTTTCCGGTAAATTAGTATTGAAAAAATCCTTGCTTCTAAAAAAAATGATGTATATTTGCAACATGCGGTGATCAATAACAGGGCAAACGCACGAAAATTAAGGGCTCAAAAGTTGTTTTAAATAATTCATATCATAAGCGGCTTTGAGCCTTCTCTTTTTAAGAGAGAGTTTATCGTGTTGGTCATGAATGATTTG
>JAISKT010000291.1 GCA_031261295.1 Candidatus Symbiothrix sp.
GGCGATAACGTAAGTATCGGCGCTCAATCCGGGATTATCAGCAACATAGAAGCCGGCCGGAGCATCCTCGGAAGCCCGGCGATTGATGTGAATAATTTCTTCCGCTCCAGCATCATCTTCCCCAAACTACCGGAAATATACAGGCAGGTTCACCAGCTGCAAAAAGAATTGGAGTCTTTAAAAAGAGTTCTTAAGTAACTTAAAGCTTAAGAATCTTAAGTTTCTTAAATAAAAAAATAAAAAGAATGAATACAAAACAGCATACATTAAAAGAAAGTTTCTCCTTGCAAGGAAAGGGATTGCATACCGGCTTGAAAATAAAAATCAAATTCAATCCTGCTCCGGAAAATCATGGCTATAAAATAAAAAGAATCGATTTGGAAGACCAGCCGGTCATTGATGCGGTAGCCGAAAATGTAAACGGAACGCAGCGCGGTACGGTCATCTCAAAAAATAATGTGCAAATAAGCACCATCGAACATGCCCTTGCCGCCTTGTACGCCATGCAAGTCGATAACTGCTTGATTGAAGTCGATGCTCCCGAATTTCCCATCTTAGATGGCAGCGCCAGCGAATATGTGAAAGAAATTGAACGGGTGGGATTGAAAGGACAAAATGCAGAACGGGATTATTACATTGTAAAAAACAAAATTGAAGTCAAAGACGAAGAAACCGGCGCTTCGATTGTCGTTCTGCCGGAAGATCAATTTGTGATTAATACATTAATTGCCTACGACTCTGTGATTTTAGACAGCCAGTTTGCCACTTTGGACAAATTGGAAGATTTTCCGAAAGAAATAGCCGCCAGCCGTACGTTTGTGTTTGTCCGCGAAATAGAGCCTTTATTGGAAAACAACCTGATCAAAGGCGGTGACTTGGATAATGCCATTGTCATTTATGAAAAACAAATCAGCCAGGAACGCTTTGACCAATTAGCCGACCAGATGAATGTGGAACACAAAGACGCTACGCAATTGGGCTATATCATGCACAAACCTTTGGTTTTCCCCAACGAACCGGCCCGTCACAAACTGCTGGATATTTTGGGAGATATTGCTTTGATCGGCAAGCCTATCCGCGGACGGATTATTGCTACTTGTCCCGGCCATAAAATCAACAACAAGCTGGCCCGCCTGATTCGTAAAGACATTAAACTGAATGACATACAAGCTCCCGAATACAATCCGAATACGCCGCCGGTGATGGATATTAACCGGATCAGGGAATTGCTTCCCCACCGATTTCCATTCCTGTTTGTTGACAAGATTATTGAAATCGGAGAAAAACACATCATTGGCGTTAAAAATGTTTCGGTAAACGAACCATTTTTCCAGGGACACTTTCCGGAAGAACCGGTAATGCCGGGCGTATTATTAGTGGAAACAATGGCTCAGACAGGAGGATTGCTGGTATTGAATTCGGTTGATGAACCGCAACGCTATTCCACTTATTTCCTGAAGATTGATGCGGTAAAATTCCGTCACAAAGTAGTTCCCGGCGATACGCTTCTTTTCCGCTTGGATTTTACGTCGGAAATCCGCCGCGGTATCGCCAATATGAAAGGCTACTGCTTTGTTGGCGAAAAATTGGTATGTGAAGCTGAATTTATGGCCCAAATAATAAAGAACAAATGAAACACACTCTGTCATGTATTCATCCGGACGCAATCATTGGCGAAAACGTCACTATTAGCCCTTTTGTAACAATAGATAAAAATGTTGTTATCGGTGATAATACATACATTTATCCGAATGCAATCATATTGGAAGGCGCACGCATCGGAAAAAACTGCCGGATATTTCCGGGCGCCGTTGTATCGGGAATTCCACAAGACCTGAAATTCCAGGGAGAACAAACGACTTGCGAAATCGGAGACAACACCTCGATTCGCGAATGTGCCACCGTCAATCGCGGAACGGCTTCCAAAGGAAAAACAATTGTTGGAAGCGACTGCCTGTTAATGGCTTATTCACACACGGCCCACGACTGTGTGATTAAAGATCACGTGATTATCGGCAATGCCACCCAGTTGGCCGGCGAAGTGGAAGCGGACGATTATGCTATTTTGAGTGGAGGCACCTTGGTGCACCAGTTTACCCGCATCGGAAAACATGCGATGATTCAAGGCGGTTCCCGTTTGGGAAAAGACATTCCTCCTTACATCATCGCCGGACGCGAACCCATCACTTATTCCGGCGTCAATATTATCGGATTAAGGCGGAGAGGGTTTACCAATGAACAGGTAGCGAGCATTCAGGAAATGTACCGCATCTTGTATCAATCCGGGCTAAACAACTCAGCCGCAGTAAAAAACATCGATGCGAATTTTCCGGATGGAGAAGAAAAAAGGGAAATCCTGTCCTTCATCATCAATTCGCAAAGAGGCATCATAAGAGGATATTTGGAATGAGTTAAAAACTAAAAACTAAAAACTAAAAACTAAAAGTTGGCTGACGCCTATTACCGCGCTTTGCGTAACTTTTAGTTTTTAGTTCTTAGTTTTTAGTTCTTAGTTATAATTTTTAGTTTTTAGTTTTTAGTTTTTAGTTTTTAGTTTAATTATGGTCTATCGATTTATTTTAGTTTCAGAAGAAGTTGACGACTTCAGAAGGGATATAACGATTGATTCGGATGCGACTTTCTTTGAGTTGCACGAAGCAATACTTGATTCTGTAGGATATACAAAAGACCAGATTACATCTTTTTTTATCTGTGACGATGATTGGTCCAAAAAAGAAGAAATCATTCTGGTAGATATGGGAGGCAATTTGGACGACGACATTTACCTGATGGAAGAAACTCGTCTGAGTGAACGGTTGGAAGATGAAAAACAAAAGTTGATCTATGTATTTGATCCGTTCATGGAACGTTGTTTTTTCATGGAATTACGGGAAATTATTCCGGGACAAGACCAGGCTAAACCGCAAGTGGTGAAATCGACAGGTAAACCTCCGAAACAAATTTCTCCGCTGCCGGAAAATTTGGATTTATCCGCTCCGGCAACGATTCATCCGGGCTTGGGTTTGGATGATGATTATGATGAATTCGGAGAGGACGACGAATTCAACCTGGACGATTATGATGAAGAAGATTTAAGCGCTTTCAGCGAAGGAAACCCTTTTGACTATTAAAACTAAGAACTAAGAACTAAAAACTAAAAATTAAAAACTAAAAGTTGGCTGACGCCTGTTTCCGCGCTTTGCGCAACTTTTAGTTTTTAATTTTTAGTTCTTAGTTTTTAGTTTTTAACTCAATAAATGAAAACATTAATTGTATTATTAGGGCCTACGGGAGTGGGCAAAACGGAGCTGAGCTTGCAATTGGCCGAAAAGATCCAGTCTCCGATCATTTCCGCAGACTCCCGCCAGTTATATAAAGACTTGCCTATCGGAACCGCGGCCCCCACCCTTGCGGAATTGAAACGTGTCCAACACTATTTTGTCGGCAATCTCCAATTGACGGATTATTACAGCGCCAGCCAATTTGAAGAAGAAGCGCTGCAGTTGCTTGCCGAACTTCACGAAACGCATGAAACGGCGCTTATGTGCGGCGGTTCCATGATGTATATTGATGCTGTTTGTAAGGGAATCGACGAAATCCCTACGATTGACGAAACGTTGCGGGAGGAAATTTTCGCCCAATTTGAAAAAGAAGGTTTGGATCCTATTCGCCAACAATTGAAAATACTCGATCCTGTTTTCTATAATCAGGTGGATCTGCAAAATCATAAACGGGTGATTCACGCCTTGGAAATCTGTCTGATGACAGGCAAACCCTATTCATCCCTTCGAACGAACAGGGTCAAGGAGCGTCCGTTCCAAATCATCAAGATCGGCTTAACGCGCGACCGGGAAGAACTTTATGCACGGATTAATAACCGCGTAGATCAAATGATGGCGGACGGCCTGTTGGAAGAAGCCCGCGCGGTATATCCTTATCGTCATTTAAATTCGCTCAATACAGTGGGTTATAAAGAACTCTTCCAATTTTTGGATGGGGATTGTACATTGGATTTTGCAGTGGAAAAAATCAAGCAAAACACGCGCATTTATTCCCGCAAGCAAATGACCTGGTTCAAACGGGACAGTGAAATCAACTGGTTTCATCCCGATAAGACCAAAGGAATTTTAAAGCTGTTAAAACCAATCCTGTATGAATCAGCAGTATAGATGCGATATTTGGGATTCCCTTATTCCAAAAAACGCAGCTTGTTCCGCATATCTTTCATTTCATTTTGCAGGTAATTGATCCGGTCTAATAAATGATGAATGGCGTCAATCCCTTCGATATTGATGGATAAATCGTAATACAGTCGGGCATAACGTTCCACATCGGTCAACTCATCGGGATCGAGGAAGCGTTCGTTGTCTATTTCCTGTACATGGATCAATTCGTTTTCTTCCAACAGGGCAATGAATTGCGGTTCGATGTTGGAATGTTGAATGTATTCGTTGATAATAATTAATTCAGTTTTCATGGCTCGGTTTATTTATTTTGTTGCAATTCCTGAAATAGTTTCTTCTGTTTTTCCGTGAGATGAGTAGGTACCTGCACATTATACGTTACGATTAAATCGCCGAACTGCCCGTCTTTTTTGTAAACGGGAAATCCTTTCCCTTTCAAACGGGCCTTGGAGCCGGGTTGTGTTCCGGCTTTTACTTTCATTTTGACTTTTCCGTCCAAGGTGTCAATCATCAAATCGCCACCCAGCACAGCCGTATATACATCTACCGAAGCCTCCACATACAAATCGTTCCCGTTTCGCTTGAAAACCGGATCGGGTTGGATAATAAACGTAAGGTACAAATCACCGGCCGGCGCACCATTGGAACCCGGAGCACCTTGTCCCTTGAGTTTGATTTGTTGTTCGTTGGCTACACCGGCAGGAACCGTTATCCGTAGCTTTTTATCGTTGACTTCGATGGTTTGTTGGTGGGATTGGGCCGCATCCCGAAGCGTCAGACGTACCTCGCCGGAATAGTCTTGCCCTTTGTAAGCCGACCGGCCGCTGCTTCTGCCGCTTCCGCCGAACAAATTTTCAAAGAAGCTGGAATAACCGCCGCCGCCAAAATCGAAGCCGCCAAAGCCGCCACCGCCGAAGTTGCTGAAATCTTCATACGAATAGGATCCGCCGCCACCGCCAAAACCGCCGCCTTGTTGTTGACGGGCTTGTTCGTATTGGTCGGCATGTTTCCAGTTTTCACCGTACTCGTCGTATTTCTTGCGTTTTTCAGGATCGCTCAGCACCTCGTTGGCTTCATTTATTTCCTGAAACTTCCGGTGGGCCGATTCGTCCTTGGGATTCAGATCGGGATGGTATTTCCGCGCCAACTTCCGGTAGGCTTTCTTAACATCGTTTGCAGAAGCCGTTTTACTTAACCCAAGCGTTTTGTAATAATCAATGTAAGCCATAATTTAATTAAAATAATTAAAATAATGAAAGAAATGAAAATAATGAAAGAAATGAAAATAATTATTTAAGAAATAGAGATTTTAGATGATTGCAAAATTGCATTAATTATACGAATTATTTCTTCGCATTTTAATAAAGCATCATTTGCTTTATCCAATTCCAACCAATTGCTATCCCTCAACAATCTCAACCAATAATGACTTTCTTTTGCTTCTTTATATGCAATTTGATATTTATTAATAAAATCTTTCCTACTCACACCTGCTGATGCTTCTTCCGAATTAGCTCCAATAGATGTAGCGCTCCTTAGAAGCTGTTTTGATAAAACGTATTCTTTTCTGTTTTCAGTTAAATGTCTGTAAATATTTACAATAAACAGAGAGAAGTCATACGTTTTCGTTAAAATGACATTCTCTTTAGCCATATTATTTTATTTTATTATTTTCATTTCTTTCATTATTTTCATTTCTTTCATTTTATCAAACTTTCCCGCAGCAGGCTTTGTATTTCTTTCCGCTACCGCAGGGGCAGGGATCGTTTCTTCCTACTGTTTTTTCTACACGAATGGGCGCTGTCCGCTGTTGCTCGCGGGTGTCGCGGCTGGCGACTTCTTCCTGCGCTTTGCGACTTGCCGCCAATTCGTCCTTTTGCGTTTTGTAACGGCTGAAATCCGTTTTCCGTTCGGGCGCTGCTTCGCGGATATTTTGCTGTTCCTGCACATGAAGCTGTCCTCTCATTAACACCGAAACGGTCTTCCGGTTCATGACATCGACCATATTTTTAAATAAATTGAACGATTCCAATTTATAAATCAACAAGGGGTCTTTATTTTCATAACTGGCATTCTGAACCGAATGGCGCAATTCGTCCATTTCCCGCAAATGTTCTTTCCACGATTCGTCGATGGTATGGAGCAAAATCGCTTTCTCAAACGATTTGACAATATCCTTGGATTCCGTTTCATAAGCGGTTTTCAGATTGCAACTGATATTATACACCCGCTTTCCATCTGTAATGGGAACCATGATGTTTTCAAACCGGGTTCCGTATTCCTGGTACGCCCGGCTGATATTCGGTTGCGCCATTTGAGTCATGCGTTCATTTTTGCGTTTGAAGCTTTCTATTGCTGCATTGAAAATCGTTTCCGTCAAAGCGGCCAGCTTCATTCCCCGGAATTCTTCTTCGGTAACCGGCGATTCCAATGCCAATGTTTTATACAATTCAAATTTCAAACCATCATAATCGTTGGCTTCCGAATAGCTTTCTGCGATAGCACTCGACGTATCGTAAATCATGTTCAAAACGTCCAATCCAATCCGCTCGCCGATCAATGCGTGGCGGCGGCGGGTGTAAATCACTTCCCGCTGGGAGTTCATTACATCATCATATTCTAATAAACGCTTACGGATACCGAAATTGTTTTCTTCAACCTTCTTTTGTGCACGTTCGACCGCCTGATTTAACATTTTATGCTCCAAAACCTCGCCGTCTTTGAAACTGTCTTTAAATAGCTTCATGTTGGCGATCCGGTCGGAACCATTGATACGCATCAGATCGTCTTCAAATGAGACAAAGAAAACAGAAGATCCCGGGTCTCCCTGACGACCGGCGCGACCGCGCAACTGCCTGTCCACCCGGCGGGAATCGTGCCGTTCGGTACCGACAATGGCCAAACCTCCGGCGGCTTTTACTTCGGGAGAAAGCTTGATGTCCGTACCACGACCGGCCATGTTGGTGGCGATCGTCACAGTACCGGTTTGTCCGGCTTGGGCGACAATCTCGGCTTCTCTCTGGTGCAACTTGGCATTCAATACGTTGTGCGCAATCTTACGCATGTTAAGCATCCGGCTCAACAATTCGGATATTTCGACCGAAGTGGTACCCACCAACACCGGACGTCCGGCATCGCGCAAGCGAACGATTTCGTCAATCACAGCAGCGTATTTTTCGCGGGCGGTCCGATACAAGCGGTCATTCATATCATTACGGACAATCGGGCGGTTGGTCGGAATCACCACCACATCCAATTTGTAGATGTCCCAAAATTCACCGGCTTCCGTTTCCGCCGTACCGGTCATACCGGCAAGTTTATGATACATACGGAAATAATTCTGCAACGTGATGGTCGCAAAGGTTTGAGTAGCAGCTTCCACCGTTACCCGTTCCTTGGCTTCTATGGCTTGATGCAAACCGTCGGAATAACGGCGACCTTCCATGATACGGCCCGTTTGTTCGTCCACAATCTTGACTTTATTGTCGAGCACCACGTATTCGTCGTCTTTTTCAAACAAGCAATACGCTTTCAGTAATTGATTGACAGTGTGTACCCGTTCCGATTTGATGGAATAGACCTGCATCAATTCATCTTTCTTCGCTTGTTTTTCGTCATCCGAAAGCGGTTCGTTTTCAATTCCGGCTATTTCAACCCCGATGTCGGGCAATACAAAAAATTCCGGATCGTCCGATTTACCGGTCAACAAGTCAATCCCCTTGTCGGTCAGGTCAATGGAATTATTTTTTTCGTCAATCACAAAATACAGTTCATCGGTGATGATGTGCATTTCGCGGTTCTGTTGTTGCATATAAAACTCTTCGGTTTTCAGCATGGCGGCTTTTATACCCGGTTCACTCAAAAATTTGATTAAAGCCTTATTTTTGGGCATCCCCTTGTACGAGCGAAACAGCAATTTTAATCCTTCTTCCTGCTGCTTCTGGTCGTCCGAACCGATTAGTTTTTTCGCGTCCGTCAATAAATTGTTGGTCAATTTCTTTTGTACTTCCACTACATTTTCCACCCGTGGACAGTATTCTTCAAACAACTGATCTTCACCTTTCGGCACCGGCCCGGAAATAATCAACGGCGTACGGGCATCATCAATCAATACGGAATCGACCTCATCGACAATCGCATAATTGTGCTTGCGTTGCACCAGGTCTTTCGGACTGATCGCCATATTGTCGCGCAAATAATCGAAACCAAATTCGTTGTTGGTTCCAAACGTAATATCGGCTTCGTAGGCTTTGCGGCGGTCATCCGAATTGGGTTTGTGTTTGTCGATACAATCCACCGAAAGTCCGTGAAACATATACAACGGCCCCATCCATTCGGAGTCACGTTTGGACAGATAATCGTTGACGGTTACCACATGTACTCCGTTGTGAGTCATGGCATTAAGGAACACCGGCAACGTAGCCACCAATGTTTTACCTTCCCCGGTAGCCATTTCCGCAATTTTACCTTTATGCAAAACCACGCCGCCGAACAGCTGCACATTGTAGTGAATCATGTCCCAGGTGATTTCATTTCCGCCGGCTACCCAATGATTCTGATAGATGGCTTTGTCGCCGTCAATCGTTACAAAATCGTGCTTGACAGCCAATTGACGGTCAAAATCGGTTGCCGTAACAATCGTATGTTCGTTTTCCGTAAAGCGGCGGGCCGTATCTTTCACAATAGAGAAAACTTCGGGAAGAATTTCTTCCAGCGTTTTTTCGTGTTGTTCCGTAACGTCTTTTTCGATCTTATCGATTTCGTTCCACACTTTTTCCCGGTCTTCCAACTCCAGGTTTTCGATGGTCGCTTTCAGTTCTGCAATTTTCGCTTTCTCCGTGACTACTTTTTCCTGAAGGTAATCCATGAGTTGCCGGCTCCGGTCGCGCAGTTCGTCATTCGACAATTGTTCGATACTCGGATAAACGGCCACTATTTTTTGTACATAAGGATCTATTTCTCTTAAGTCGCGTTGAGATTTGTTCCCAAACAATTTAGATAGGATGTCATTAAAACCCATGATATTTTATTTTAAATTATGAATTATGAGTTATGAGTTATGAGTTATGAATTATGTCAGCATGCGTCAGCCAACTCATAACTCATAACTCATAATTCATAACTATTTTATGATTTCTTGTAATGGTAAATCCTTGCAGGCATTGGGCGCCCGGATTCGCAGGATATACGAAAGGGTCGGAGCAATTTCCGTTGCCTTTATTTTGCGGTAAACCTGTTCGCTTTTTATCTGTCCGCCAAAAATAAATAACGGGGAAAGAATCGCATTGTTGCGGACATATTCTTTTTTAAGCGGATTACCTTCATTGATGACCACCCAGCCCGGTTGTAATTCAATGAAAAGGTCTCCACTCGATTTTTTGTGCATTCCCCGGCGGAAGCCTGCGGAACGGCCCGTATCGTCCACCATCCATTGGCCGGCGGTGGTCACTTCCTGTACCCCACTGAACTGAGCCACAAATTCTGCGGCATCCCGTACCAAATCCTGCCAATTGATTTGTTTTTCTTCCGCCAATTTTTTATTGAGGTAGATTTGATGATTGTAATACGTATTCACCCAATTGCCTTGCCCGTAAATGGCCATCAAATACATATTCAACAGGGCGGTACAGCGGTTGGGATAAAATTCCCCGGTGGGTTTGGCGCCTGGGGGAAGTATATTTACCGAATCGTAATAACCTGTGGACGTAAGCGTTACCAATGTATTTTTCAGTCCGACTTTCCGGTCGATTAAATCCAGTAGCCGTTCCAATTCTTTATCTAAGCGGTAATAAATATCTTGAATTTCATAGCTGTATTCTTCCGGTTCGGGAGCTGATTTGTAATCGCCGGCATAATACGTAATCGCCAAAAGCGCCGGAGCGGAGCGTCCGCCGAAACCGGCATATTCGACAAATTTACCGGCTACATTAGTGACTTCGGTATTGATAAGAGACGTCTGCTTGATTTTCAAGTAGCGGTCATTATCCGTTTTTACAAAGTTATAAGCAAAAGGAGTGGTGCGGGTAGAATAAGGAAATCCGGTGTAATAGGTATGGGATTGCGCCCACATTTTTTCCGGGAAATTACCAATCGCTTCCGAAGCGTTGTAGCGTTCGATATACCAGGGAACATCCTTGTAATAGGTGCTGGTAGCCCATTTGCCGTTGTAATCGTCCAACCAGAAAGCGCCGTTGGCGTATTTTCCTCCGGAAAGAATCGCTTCCGCCGCATTCGGGGCAATGGCATACACTTCGCTTTTGCCTTGGGAGGCGATTTTCAATTCATCGCCAACGGTAGAAGCCAACAAAGCCAAAGGAGAGAACCGGTCGGAAGTGTAATTTCCTAAATAATTGTCATCCGCAACAATAGATACTTCGCGGTTTTTCGAGAAATCATATTTATAATCTCCGGTAATACCGTTGTAATACGGATAGGTTCCCGTATAAATGCCGGCAATCGAAGCCGCTTCACCCACATTGGGAAACCCAAATTCAACGGAATGATACACCAACGCTTCATTCATCAACCGCTTGAATCCTTTTTCTCCAAAAATAGTGCTGAAATAGCGCAAGTAATCTTCCCGAAGCTGGTCAACCACGATGTTGACGACCAACTTGGGCGTTTCCACCGTTTGTTGGGCCTGCAAGCCGGTGGAGGCCAGCAGGGCTAAAAGGGTGCAAAGGTGCACGGTAAACGGTGCACGATGTGCGAAACTCCTCTTTTTCTTATGTTGCTTCATATCAGTCGTCCATTTTTTGTCGTGCACCCTTTACCCCGTGCACCGTACACCCAATAACACCCCGATGCCAGTCCTAAACAAAGGATGAAAGGGATATTTGCGGGATTCAATTGCTGGGGAATCCAATATCCACCCAACAATAGCACCGACAAAAGTACTAAATTAACTGCATGATACCAAGATATAAAACGATAAGATTTCTTAAAAAGGTATCCGACAAAGGCAATCAGGTGAAACGGATGCAACCACAGTAAGTTCCAATTGGGGGAAGTGCAAGGATGATACGAGAATAACGTGGTAAAAGCAACGATACATCCGGCAAGACCGGCAATGAGGAAGAGAATGGAAAATGGAAAATGGAAAATGGAAAATGGCTTGCTTCGCTTTATACGCGAGACTATGCCGGCTGCAGCGAGAGTTATATAAATAAGGAGTATCAAAAATCCTATTTTCAGGGGGGAATCCCAAAACCGTTGTTCGGAAACCGGTTCAGGTAGGGATGTTAATACCTGATTGGATGCAATTATGAGCGGACTTTTGTCCACAGCATTCATCAATTTTTCCGGCAAAAACAATTCCTGACGGACACTGATTAATGAATCGGCACCGCTGCCAATCAGCAGGTCTATCCCGAAAGTCATCCAGGGATAAGGGTTGGTGCAGGAATGAATCAAGTCGCGGAACGTCACTATCTCCGTTTGTTCCGGATAAACCAAACGGCCGTCGCTGCCCTGCTCAATAAGATCGCGGATGCGGGTGGTACAGTTATCAAATAAGAAATTGTACCGGTAAATAAGGTTTTCCGGCTGCAGGTTCGTAGAAAGCCTGTTCATAATCTCGGTTTTCCCTTCGGGAGAAACGGCCAGTAATTGTTCTACGATGTCAGCATTTCCCAAGGAATAAACGTAGATAAACCGGTCGTAATCGCTCACACTCAGGAAATAATCGGTTTCGCCTTTGACGAAGCGGTATAAAAAATGGGGCGTATTGAAATCGAATGTTCCCCAATTAAAGACAGCATCTATTTTTTGAACCGGATCCTGTATGCGGAGAGCCGTATGCCCGTAAATCGTATATACCTCGTTGGGCCGGGGCATGACGGTTAACAAGCTCACCTGCAAGCTATCCGTTTCCCAGGCTCGAACCGGCAAAAGGGCGGAAAGGAGTAGAAAAAACAAGATAAAACGTTTCATCGTACAAAAGTACGGTTTTTTTTCCTAAAAGACCGAAAACAGGATTAAATCCGTATATTTTAGGGCGTTTTCCGTAACTTTTCTTTCCGAAGAAGCCATTACCTTTACACCGGTTTTGTGAGACACTCTCTTGCTTGGCAAAGAGTTCAAAAAAACACAAAAACCTAAATTCTTCGTTTCCAAGAGTTGCGTTTTCCTGTCGGTATCAGGAATGGAGAAATGCAGGGGGTAAAAACATGTTTCCAATGAATTGAATATCTCTATAGTACAGGAACGCAACTCTTATTTTATTGAAAAGAGACTACCAAATTTAAATGCGAAAGGGATGCGTTTCTCTTGCTTATTCCATCCGAAAGAAACGCAATCCCTTTAATCCACTCAACCCTTTACCTTTTATTTATTTTTGTGAGGAGAATGCCAAGCTTATGGAGTGAGGGCAATACATACCCTATATCGCAAGTTTTAGACTAACGATTTAAGTTACGCACAAGTGCTGAAAGTTAGTCAAAGACCAGCACGCAGGCCCACCCTGCGGGGATTTCAACGTTAGACAGAGCGCTCGTACCTTGGGCGAGCATGAACTTCGACCCATTCCAATAGCATTGTGGCGAAGACCTTGTCCAATTAGCGACAGAGTAAGTTGGGATGCATTTCTCAACAAGTTTTGTGCTTCCCCAGGTCACACCAGCGCCGCTCGCATTCGTGAATTGGTACCAAGTACACTCTCCGCTATATCCGTTTGGGCCAACCGGGCCCGAAGCTTTGACAGCCGCCGTAACGTATGCAGTAGTAGCTATCTGTGTGTTATTAGTAGTCGCGGTGGCTGTAGGCGCTGTAGGCGTACCCGTCAACTCAGGAGAAACTTTGGGGGCATAATTTGACAAATCAGGCGTCTCAGGGATGGTGGGCTTATTTAACAAATCGTTATACGAACCTGTTCGGGCTACGTCATGCAGCGTAATAGCCGCATTGGTAGAGGTAGGCGCCGTAATTTTAGCATTTGTGGTAGCGGTGGTAACAAGCGTACCGGCAGTAGCAGATTCACCGGCAGGCCCCTGAGGACCGGTAGCGCCGGCAGGCCCTTGAGGGCCGACAGTGCCGGCATATACATTCCACGTGCCATCATATACATAAACCTTGTCAGCCACGTTAGCGCCGTCAGTTTGAGTCAAGTAAACTAACATCCCTTTTACAGGACTGGCAATAACGGATAGTGCATTTACGCGCGGCAAAAGCAAAGCGCCATTGCCTTCCAATTCCAAAACCGCACCGGGAACAGGATTCGCAATTCCATCACCACCAATTTTAACCTGTGCATTCACACCGGCTGCACTCATAACGATGAGTGTCAGCATCAAAAAAAGAACTTTTTTCATTTTCATTGAATTTATAAATTTGTTAATAGTTGATTTTTTAAGTAAGGGTAAAGACAATAAGTATTTTAAGTGTCTTAAGT
>JAISKT010000336.1 GCA_031261295.1 Candidatus Symbiothrix sp.
TTGCGGATTGTGGAAGCGCGTTACAATATCGGTTCCATGTCGCGTTTGGATTTGCAACAGGCGCGGGTCGATTTCAATGCCGACAGTTCCGGATTGATTAAACAATACGAAGTGGTTAATACTTCCGCCATTGTACTGAACCAATTAATGGCTTTGGAAAATGTTTCTCAAAAACCGGTGGTGTGTGATACCTTAATTACGACAGATAAATTGCTGAATGAGTCTTCCCTGTGGGAACAGACGTTGGAAGCCAATTCCCGTTTGTTGCTTTCGGAAAAGAATAAAACACTCAGCGAATTGGATTTGAAAGCTTTTAAATCGCGTAATTTTCCCTATTTGAAGTTGAATGCCGGTTATGGATATACGTTGAGTCTGAATGATACGAAAAATGCGAGTGTCGAGCGGCAAAACAATCTGGGTTTTAATTATGGTTTTTCGTTAGGGTATAGTCTGTTTGACGGAATGAACCGCCGGCGGGAACAAAAAAATGCCCGCATCACCATTCAAAACCGCGATTTGGAACACGAACGCTTGGAACTTTCCTTAAAAGCGGATTTATCCAATATGTGGATGGCTTATCAAAACAACCTGGAATTAACCGGTTTGGAGAAAGAGAACCTTGAAGCTGCTCACGAGAATTACGAAATTGCCATGGAGCGTTACCGTTTGGGCGATTTATCGGGTCTGGAACTGCGGGAAGCGCAAAACAGTTTATTAGGAGCCGAAGAACGCTTATTGGATGCACAATTCAACACCAAACTGTGCGAAATTTCTTTGCTGCAATTATCAGGTCAGGTAGTTTCTTATTTGGAATAGTAGAAAAAGTATTATCTTTGTGCTCCAAACAGATAAAAAATGATTACGAAATTACCTTTTCAACGAACAAAAATCCATGCCAGAAGAGCCATATTGGTTCAATTTTTTTTGATGGGTTTTATTTTTGCGTCTTTTCTCTCCCGCTTTCCGGCCTTGCAGGAATTGTATCACCTATCCATCGGGCAGTTGAGCCTGATTCCTTTTTGTATGTCTATCGGTTCGCTGGGGATGACTCCTTTTTGTGCTTTTTTCGTTCATAAATACGGATGTAAAAAACTGTCGGTCATGGGTTATGTCTATATTATCATTTTGCCGTTTCTTACTTTGATGCCCAATCTGTATTGCTTGTACGCTTTGTGCATGGTGTATGGAGCAATGGTTTCGCTGACGGATGTGGCGATTAATGCCAATTCGATTCTGGTGGAAAAAGTGTATCATCGTCCGATTCTCACTTTGTTTCATGCCTTGTTTTATATCGGAATGTGTTCCGGAGCGTTATTAAGTATTGTGTTTCTGGCATTTAAAATACAGGTGATGTATCATTTGTTTATTGTTTCTTTTCTGGCGCTCAATACCTTTTATATTATACGAAATTATTTTTTGAAAGAAACGCCCGGTAAAGACCGCTCGCAGGACAAATTCCGGGTGCTGTTTCCCAAAGGAATCTTGCTGTTGATTGCTTTTATCGCTTTTTGCGGACGCATCATTGAGGGGAGTATTTCCGATTGGAGTACAGTGTATATGAAAACGATAGTCGATTTATCGGAAACGGTGGCGCCGGTCGGATTGGCGATTTACTCCGCCTTTATTGCTTTCGGACGGTTTTTTGGCGATGCCATTCGAAAATGCTACGGTAGTTCGGCTATTCTGTTGGGTTGCTGTCTGGTAACCGGAACCGGCTTGTTGATTTTGATTGCAGGCACACAAATTTATTTTGCCATTGCCGGATTATTTATTTCCGGAGTCGGGTTATCGTATTTAGTTCCTGTCATTTACAGTTTGGCGGGCAACCAAAAAGATGTCAGCCCGGGCGAAGGTTTGGCGATGGTCAATATGATTAGCGGAACAGGATTTTTATTCGGTCCGTTTGTAATCGGTATGATTGCCGAGGCGTATAATATGCGCGTATCCTTTCTCTATGTTTTTGGCTTAACGCTGATTATGTTATTTTTAACTATTATATTCCGAAAAAAAGAACAAACAAAACCATGATTACTCCCGACGAAAACAACAGCATTTTTCAGTTGGCTTCGGACTTTGTGAACCAAACCTCCGAACATCTGTTCCTGACCGGAAAAGCAGGAACAGGCAAGACTACGTTCTTAAAATACATCAAAGAACACACGCATAAAAAGGCAATTGTAGCGGCTCCGACAGGCGTAGCGGCGATTAATGCCGGAGGAACAACCCTGCATTCCCTGTTTCAATTGCCGTTTGAGCCTTATATTCCCGGCTACTCCGGCAATGCCTTGAAGAAAAACTTTTTCCGTTTTTCCAAACAGAAAATTGATTTGTTGAAACAGTTGGAATTGTTGATTATTGACGAAGTCAGTATGTTGCGCGCGGATACCTTGGATGCAATAGATGTTTCGTTGCGCAGTTTTCGCCGGAATTCCAAACCTTTCGGAGGCGTTCAGGTGTTATATATCGGCGATATGTTCCAATTGCCGCCGGTGGCCAAAGAAGATGAATGGAATTTGCTGAAAGAGTATTACCAAAGTACATTTTTCTTTCATTCGCACGTCATTGAACAGACCAAACCTATTTATTTAGAATTGAAAAAGATTTACCGGCAAGGCGACCCTGTTTTTGTCGATTTATTGAACCGGGTACGGAATAATATCATTACCAATGAAGATATTCAAACCCTAAACAGCCTGTACAACCGCAGTTTTATTCCCAATGAAGACGATAATTACATTATTCTCACGACACATAATTACAAAGCGGATAATATCAACAACGGCAAATTAGCCAAATTACCGGACGATGAACGGATTTTTACCGGGGAAGTGAAAGGTGATTTTCCCGATTATTCCTTACCGACTGATTTGCATTTGAGGTTGAAACCCGGTGCGCAGGTCATGTTCATCAGGAACGATACGGAAACTCCCCGGCGCTATTATAATGGGAAAATCGGAATTATTACCCGGATAATTGCCGACCAGATTTATGTGTCTCTTTCCGACCTCAAAGAAGATGTTTTGGTCAATAAAGAAGTGTGGGAAAATATGCGTTATACGCTCAATAAGGAAACCGGCAAGATTGAAGAAGAAGTGTTAGGTTCATTCACACAGTACCCTTTGCGCTTGGCGTGGGCGATTACCATTCACAAAAGCCAGGGACTCACGTTTGACAAAGCGATTATTGACATCGGCGCTTCTTTTGCAGCGGGACAAGCCTATGTAGCATTGAGCCGCTGCACGTCTTTAAACGGAATTGTCCTGTATTCCCACATCCATCCCAATTGCATCATGACGGACGATTATGCCGTAGAATTCAGCCGCAACGAGAAAACGGAACAGGATTTATTGAAATTATTCCGTCAGGGAAAACGCCGGTTCTGGACAGACCGCCTGTTATTGTATTTCGATTGGAAGCCCATGTACACCCTTATCCGCGACATGGAAAAACTGCTGGAAGAGAAAGAGGGGGAAGAATACCGCATGGCCAAGGCGCTGGTGGTAGAGTATAAACGTATCGTCCGGGAATTGGAAGATGTTACCTTGAAATTTCAAAACCAATTAATCGGGATTATCCGGAACGAAGAAACCGACAGCGATATTTCCCTTCTAAAAGACCGTTGCCAAAAAGCAGTTACGTATTATCATCAAAATGTCGTTTCGAGAATATTAGTCCCCTTGCAAAACTATATACATGGCTTCAAACTGACCAAAAAGAACAAAACTTTCCGCAAGAATATCATTCTATTAGAAGAAGATATGATTCTGTTTTTGGAGAATATGAAGAAAGTGCGGTATAATAATATCGCATTGAC
>JAISKT010000373.1 GCA_031261295.1 Candidatus Symbiothrix sp.
TTTTTGATAAAATCGGCAATAAACTTGGCTACGGTCGGCCCTTCCGGCCCAATATCTTTGGAGCCTAATTTGGTCTTCGTTTGCGATTCAAATACCGGCTCTTCCACTTTGATGGCAATCGCAGCGGTAATTCCCATCCGGATATCCGAATATTCAAAATTTTTGTTGTAATATTCTTTAATTACGCGCCCTACCGTTTCTTTGAATGCCGACAAGTGCGTGCCGCCCTGCGTGGTATATTGCCCATTGACAAAAGAATAATATTCTTCTCCGTATTGATGGGCATGCGTAATAGCCACTTCAATATCCGTCCCCTGCAAATGGATAATCGGATACAAGGCTTCCGAAGTCATGTTTTCATTCAAAAGGTCTTCCAAACCATTTTTGGAAAAGAATTTTTTCCCATTATAAATAATGGTCAAACCCGAATTAAGGAATACGTAATTCTTTAAGAGCGGTTCAACATATTTATCCAAAAAATGATAATCCTTGAAAATTTCTTCGTCGGGAATAAAATTGACCAGCGTTCCATTGGGTTCGTTGCTTGCCTGCAACGGCGGATTTTCCGTAATGTGCGCCCGGCAATATTCCACAGCTTTGGTTTCGCCGTCCCGGAAACTTTGCACAAGCATGTAAGACGAAAGTGCATTGACGGCTTTGATACCCACTCCATTCATCCCCACCGATTTTTTGAACGCTTTGGAATCGTATTTTCCTCCGGTATTCATCTGTGAAGAAACATCCACTACTTTTCCCAACGGGATACCGCGGCCATAATCACGCACAGTCACCACGCCTTCTTCAATGGTAATATCGACCGTTTTGCCGTATCCCATCATGTATTCGTCCATGGCATTGTCCAGCACCTCCTTCAGTAATACGTAAATACCGTCGTCGGGGTAAGTCCCGTCTCCTAATTTCCCGATGTACATTCCGGGACGGAGACGAATGTGTTCCCACCACTCTAATTTTACAATATTACCCTCATCATATTTAACTTCTTGCTCCATTATAAATGTTTAATAAATGCCCGCCGGGTCTTGATATGCGTAACATCAAAATCGGCCCATTGCGATTGCATTTTTTTGTTTAATTCCAATTCGGGATTACTTTCCGCATGCGTAAATCCCAATCTATTATATATCGGTATCAGGTCGTAAAAAAGCAAGGCATTGACGCCTTTATTTTGATAGTCGGGATGAACGCCCATAATATACAAATCGACCAGATTGTTTTTACCGTATAATGCTTTTAACAAATAAATCCACCCGATGGGGAATAATTTGCCTTTGGCTTTTTGCAAGGCTTTTGACAAGCTGGGCAAGGTAATCGCCAATCCCACCACCGCATCGTCCGCTTCGCGAACCACCAACGTAATCAATTCCAAACGCAACATCGGGATATACATTTTAATGTAATAATCGATTTGCTTGTCCGATAATTCCGAATAACCGTAAAGCGGTTTGTAAGCCTCATTCCACAACAGGAATATCCTTTTGGCATACGGCCAAATTTCTTTGACCTTTTTGAATTTCTTGATTTTCAACCCGTACCTCTTCAAAACAAGTTCCGAAATGCGTTTATGTTTTTCCGGAATACTTGTCGGCATGTTTACCAAAAATTCATTCCAATCCTGATCTTTTTCATAACCCAATTTCGCCAGGTGTTCCTTATAATAAGGAAAACTATAAGCCGTAGCCATCGTTCCCAATCGGTCGAAGCCCCATACTAATAAGCCCTCATGATCGAGATCGGTAAATCCCAACGGCCCTTGAATGCCGTTCATCCCTTTGGCGACCGCCCACTTTTCGACTGCGTCGAATAAGGCTTTGGAAACTTCTTCATCATCAATGAAATCCACGAAGCCAAAACGGCCATATTGCTGTTTCCAGGTTTCGTTGGCCCGATGGTTGATAATCCCGGCAATCCTCCCCACAATTTCCTCCCCTTTATAAGCCAGGTAATAAACCGATTCACAGAAATCGAAAGCCGGATTTCTGCTTTCTTCTAAAGTCATCATTTCGTCGTCGATCAATCCGGGTACATGATAAGGATTTCCCTCGTACAACTTGATATTGAACGCGACAAATTTCCTAAGAGTCGCTTTGTCAGCGACTTCTTTAATTACTATAGACATTTATTACAATTTTGAGGGTTTAAAACGTGCAAATATACGGTCTTTTTTGTAATATTGCAAAAAAATGGAAAATATGAAAGCAGTTGTTTTAGACGGATACACCCTTAATCCGGGCGATCTTAATTGGAAAAGTTTCAACGAATTGTGCGAATGCGAGATATATGATTATACGGCTCCCGATGAAATCATCGAACGTTCTGCAGATGCAGATTTCCTGATTACCAACAAAACGGTTTTGCCGGCGTCCGTCATCGAATGCCTGCCGAAATTGAAATACATCGGCGTGTTGGCCACCGGCTATAATGTGGTGGATATAGAGGCCGCCCGAAAGAAAGGAATCGTTGTCGCCAACGTGCCTGCCTACGCCACAGACTCGGTAGCCCAATTGGTTTTTGCCCATATCCTGAATATCGCCAACCAAGTGGAATATCATTCCGAAGAAGTAAAAAAAGGAAGATGGGCCGCCAACCGCGATTTCAGTTTTTGGGACAAACATTTGATGTCTTTGAAAGGCTTGACGATAGGCATTGTCGCTTTGGGAAATATCGGAAACAAAGTAGCTCAAATAGCTCAAGCCTTTGATATGCAAGTCATTGCTTTTACTTCCAAAACACCAACCGGATTGCCTCCGTATATTCAAAAAGCGGATTTGGAAACGTTGTTCCGAAGCAGCGACATTATCTCCCTGCATTGCCCGTTGACGCCGGATACCGAAAAGTTAATCAATGCGGAAACATTATCCCTGATGAAACCTTCTGCCATCCTGATTAATACCGGGCGCGGCGGATTGATTGACGAAGAAGCCTTGGCCCGGGCGCTGAATGAAAATAAGCTGTTTGCCGCCGGTTTGGATGTACTTTCAACGGAGCCGCCGAAAAAAGACAATCCGTTGTTGACAGCCAAGAATTGTTATATCACACCACATATCGGGTGGGCTACTTACGAGGCCCGGCAAGATTTGATGAATATAGCGGCGGCTAATTTGCGGGCGTTTATAGAGGGGCGCCCGCAAAATGTAGTGTCCTGAAATGTGGAATTGGTCGCAATTTGCGACCAGTTCCACATTTTAACTCTTTATTTCCTGAAAGGCGGTTTTACCACTACCGCTTCAATATCTTTATTGCGGATGCGGATAAACAACGGCGTTCCCAACGCAGTATATTCCGGTTTTACATAGCCGAAACCGATTCCTTTTTTAGTCGTCGGGGCGATGGTTCCCGAAGTAACCGTTCCGATAATTTCGCCTTCTTTGTTGACAATTTCGTATCCGTGGCGGGCGATTCCTTTGTCAACCATTTCAAAACCGACCAATTTACGGGGAACACCTTTGGCTTTTTCTTCTTCCAAAAGCGGACGGGAAATAAAATTGTTGCCTTCGGTAAATTTGGTAATCCACGCCAAACCGGCTTGCAAGGGCGAAGTCGTATCGTCCAATTCATTGCCGTACAAGGGGAAACCGGCTTCCAAACGCAGGGTGTCGCGGGCGCCCAAACCGATGGGTTTGATGCCGAATTCTTCACCGGCTTCAAAAACGGCTTTCCAGATACTTTGGGCGTATTCGGGATAAAAATACAATTCAAATCCGCCGCATCCGGTATAACCGGTATTGGAAATAATCACGTTGTCGATCCCGGCCAATTTTCCGGTAACAAACGTATAATAAGGGACTTTCGATAAATCAATATCGGTCAGTTTTTGCAAGGTGGGCAAGGCTTTCGGGCCTTGAATAGCCAATTGCGACATATTGTCCGAAGCATTCTGCAATTCGGCGCCTTCGGTATTGTTTTTCACGCACCAGTTCCAATCTTTTTCGATATTGGCGGCATTCACCACCATCAGGTATTTTTCCGGTTCGTAATGATACACCAGCAAATCGTCCACAATTCCGCCTTTGTCATTGGGGAAACACGTATATTGCACTTTGCCGACCGGTATCTGGGCGATGTCGTTGGAAGTTACTTTTTGAACAAACGCATGAGCCTGAGGGCCTTTGATCCAAAATTCGCCCATGTGGGAAACGTCAAATACGCCTACACCGTTTACTACTGTATTGTGTTCGTTGATAATGCCCGTAGTATATTCGATGGGCATGTCATAGCCTGCAAATTCTTGCATCTTAGCGCCAAGGCTATGATGGATATCTGTAAAAGGAGTTTTTTTCATTTATTTAATTCGATTATTTTAATAATTACATTGACTGCTTTTTCCATAGATTGAACGGGAACCCATTCGTACCGCCCGTGAAAATTCAAGCCTCCGGCAAAAATATTCGGACAAGGCAGCCCTTTGAATGAAAGTTGTGCGCCGTCCGTACCGCCGCGAATGGGACGAACCAAGGGGGTGATTCCCAAGGCTTTCATAGCATTTTCGGCCAATTCCACAATGTGTTTTTGAGGTTCCACTATTTCACGCATATTGCGGTATTGCTGCTTGATTTCCAATGTCACCGTGTTTTCGGGATACACCTTATTTAAGTAATCGGTAGTATCCTGAAGCAATTTCAAGCGTTGGTCGAAACGATTTTTATCGTGGTCGCGAACGATGTAAGACAAAGTAGCTTCTTCCACAGTTCCGTTGATTCCCGTCAGGTGGAAAAAACCTTCGTAACCTTCGGTATGTTCGGGGCGTTCCTGCGGCGGAAGCATTCCGGCGAATTGCACCGCCAGCAAACCGGCGTTGACCATTTTGTTTTTAGCATAGCCCGGATGCACGTTCAAACCTTTTACGGTAATCTTGGCTGCGGCGGCATTGAAATTTTCGTATTCCAATTCTCCCAAATCACCGCCGTCCATGGTGTAGGCCCATTCGCAACCGAATTTCGGCACATCAAATTTAGACGCGCCCATCCCGATTTCTTCGTCGGGATTGAAAGCGATACGCACTTTCCCATGTTGGATTTCCGGATGATCAACCAGGTATTGAATGGCCGTCATGATTTCGGCAATACCGGCTTTGTCGTCGGCTCCCAGCAGGGTGGTGCCGTCGGTCACGATGAGGTCTTCCCCCAGATGCCCCAACAATTCGGGAAACATCACCGGCGAGAGAACGACCTTTTCTTTTTCGTTCAGGACAATCTCTTTTCCGTCGTAATTCCGGACCATCCGGGGTTTTACATTTTCGCCCGACATATCGGGACTGGTATCCAAGTGGGCAATGAAACCGATTGTCGGAATTTTGGCATCGGTATTGGCAGGCAAAGTAGCCATCAGGTAAGCGTGTTCATCCAGGCTAATGTCCTGCAATCCCATCGCTTCCATTTCGACTTTTAAGGCCTTTGCCAGATTCATTTGTTTTTCCGTACTCGGCGTAGTATCGGAAGTTTCACTCGATTGCGTATCGAAAGAAACATACTTAAAAAAACGATCAACTACTGACATAGATTTAAGAATAAAAATTTGGACAAATGTACGGTTTTTTATTCAAAAAAAAGGAAAGTGAATGGTGATTTTGGTGCAAAATAAATAAGGCTATTCTTTGAAAGCTTTGGGCATAGCGGGAGAAAATTTTAATTTAGGGTTATCGAAATTTTCGATAACCCGTTCCTTTTCTGCCTTAACTAATTCGAAAATATATCCTTCCGGAAATTTATCCGGATTATTTTTTACAGCTTCGTTAATCCGCATCGTTTCTACGCCATATAATGTAGCTACATCACTATCAAGAATAACACTTTGATTGCGCAAATTTAAGACTTTCGCTTCTACCTGATTAAATTTTACAACTTCGTTCATATTTTTGGTATCTAAATGAATAATTGCCTAAAGGTAAGCGGCTCTTTTTGAATCACCAAGTTTTTCAGGTTATCTTTGTGTTAACAGATGGTTATTTTTTTTCTAACTGATTCTAATTTTCTCATAGCTGTTCGATTAAAAACACCAAATGAAAGAAGATCATGAATAAGTAAAAGCATTCATGATCTTCTTCGAATATTTTACTGTTTTATTCTTTTATTCTCAAAGCTTGAGAATCTCAAATGTGATTATATATACGCATAGTTTTTACCTACCCCCTCACCCAGCAAACACACATTTAATTAAGTCTATCTGGAATTTTCAGCGATACTAACAGGCCGCATTACATGTTTTTCACGCAATATGTATTTTTATACCCGGTGTCCTGTCCTAGCGGACGCGCACCTGTCCCTGGTCCGTAGATAGCTATTGTATTACCGGTGACGGTATATGTTCCAGACCACAGCTGTGAATCATCTGCATTTTTATATGATTGAATCTTCAACGTTTCAGCGGCGTTTGCTAATCGCCAATCGTGTGGTGGGCGCATCACATCATAACACCTTACGTAGTGCCATTCCCAATTGGCGGAGCGTTGACCCTTCACGCAAAGCCCTCCGGCCGGAGTATACATAGCGTACACTGTGGCGGCAGGCGTGGCGCCCGTAAGCGGCAGATATTCCGGACCTTCGTACGCTGCGTCCGGATAATATGTGTCTGCACAGCAGTTTGCGAGCTGAATAACTAATGATTTACTAACATCCACCTTTCTACCGTCTTCGTATTCTATATACGCAGTAATCGTCACAGCTTGCGCATTACCCGTGGCAGCAGATCTCAATGTTTCCGCATCGTTGAAATTCAAAGTCTGTTTAGCATTGAGAGTACCGCTGGCGGCATTAGAAACCAGCAAATCGGGTGAAGATGGAGTAACCACCCATTTAATGCTCGTGATCGTTGCCGTACCGGTCTCACTCACTACGTATTCTTGCGAACCCGGATTATCTTTCCCTTCGCTTACATCAAAACAGGAGATACCCGTTATTATCGGGCGGTGCGTTGCATCCGGTTGGCTGTATTCTGCCGGATTTATATTGGTCGCCACATTCCATTTGGCTCCGTCCCACACATACAATCCTTTGCCTCCCGGCAACGCCTCGTTGGTATTGTAAACCATCATACCTTTACCATCACTTTGCAGGCTTTCGTCTGCTACCGAAAAATCCGTCAATCCGCCCAGGTTCACTTTCGGCAATAATAATCCTTTGCCGGTGGTCTTGGACAAGTCCAAAATTGCGCCCTCATGAGGGGTATCGGTTGTCCCATTGCCACCGATTAATACCTGGGCTTTGACACTTGCCACACTCAAACC
>JAISKT010000032.1 GCA_031261295.1 Candidatus Symbiothrix sp.
AACTATGTCCTATACTCAAATTTATTATCACATTATCCTGCGTACAAAAGGCAGTGAAAAATCAATTTCTCAACACAATGTTGCCCATTTGTATAGATATATATGGGGAATAATCGAAAACAGAAAGGGGAAATTGTATCGTATCAATGGAATAGAAGACCATATTCATATTTTGGCTTCAGTCCATCCAACAATTCCCTTAGCAAATTTCATTAAAGACATTAAAGTAGCCTCTACTCTCTGGATGAAATCATCTCCGGATTTTACTCTATTCAAAGGATGGAGTGTTGGTTATGCGGCTTTTACCCGGTCTTTTAGAGAAAGAAAAAGTGTAATTGAATATATCAAAAATCAGCAAAAACATCATCAAAGAGAAACTTCTCGAGAAGAAATAATCCGCATATTGAAAGAAGAAGGGCTTGATTTTGATGAGCGGTTCTTGTCGTAAAAGTGGCATATTCAACCGCCTTCGGGGTTGAGGGGTGGGTGCTCTTATCGTCTAACCGCGGGTCGCTACGCTCAACCCGCGGTTACTCATGGAGAAGTCTTTCGGACTTTAGTCCCTAATCAAAAGCGTACAAACCAATTATCAAAGTGGTTTGTACGTTTTTTCTTTGCAGGAAAAGCAAAATTAAATAACTTCAACCAAGGCCAGCAAACCGACTATTATTGTGTTATTCTTCTTTCTTCGCCCGCAAACTATCCCAAATCAGATAAGCAATCAGTAGAATATACATCAGCACGGCCAACCACTGCGACGCTTTTCCCTTTTCCCAAACTTCGTTCATCAAATCGACATTGAAACTGCGGATAACGACACTCACTACACCCATCAAAGCGCCACCTGCGATAAATCCGGAGGCCAACAAGGTGCCTTTTTCCAAACGAGCGGTGTTCAATGCTTTATCTTTGGAACGGGTATTTACATACCAACTAATCGCGCCTCCTATCAACAAAGGTACATTCAATTGCAAAGGAATAAACATACCCAAGGCAAAAGCCAATGCCGGGATTTTAAACACGGTCAATATAATGGCCAATACCGCACCGATTCCGTACAACAACCAAGGCGCACCGGCTCCCATCATCAAGGGGTCGATTACGGCTGCCATGGCATTTGCCTGAGGCGCAACAAAACCGCTGCTTCCGGTAAATCCATACGTTTTATTCAAAAGCATAATCACACCGGCAACGGTGGCCGATGCCACCAAAGCGCCTAAAAATTTCCAACCTTCCTGTTTGGCGGGCGTTGACCCCAACCAATAACCGATTTTCAAATCCGTGATAAATCCGCCTGCCATGGAAAGCGCCGTACAAACCACGCCGCCCATGATCAAAGCCGCCAACATACCGGCCGTTCCTTTCAAACCGATTGAAACCAAAACCACCGAGGCCAAAATCAAAGTCATCAAGGTCATTCCCGATACCGGATTCGTTCCCACAATGGCAATGGCATTGGCCGCTACCGTCGTAAACAGGAAAGCGATAATCGTTACCAACAGCCAGCCCACCAAAGCAAACAAAAGATTATGAATAATTCCTACATAAAAGAATACAAAAATCAATAACAGAACAACGATACTGGCGATGGAAATAAATTTCATGGACAAATCCCGCTGAGTACGAAGCACTTCTTTTTCAACGGCAGCGCCTTTTCCTTTCATCTCTTTGGCGGCCAATCCCACAGCGCTTTTTATCACACCCCAGGATTTAACAATGCCGATAATGCCTGCCATGGCAATGCCACCGATACCGATCGCACGGGCATATTCGCTGAAAATGGTTTCCGGCGACATTTCCCCAACCGGAACCGTTATTGCCGGATTCCATTGATTCAGCACGGAATCGCCGAAGAACATCGACAGAAAAGGAATGATAATCAGCCATACCAAAAAGGAACCGGCACAAATTATCGTTGCATATTTCAAACCCACAATATAACCCAATCCCAAAACGGCAGCGCCGGAATTGATTTTGAAAACCACTTTGAATTTCTCCGCCAAAGTCTCCCCTACTCCTACGATACGGGTGGAAATCACTTCGCTCCACCAGCCCAAAGAGGCGACGATGAAATCGTACAATCCGCCAATTAGACCGGCTATAATCAAAGGTTTGGCCTGTGAGCCGCCTTTTTCGCCCGAAATCAGCACTTGTGTCGTAGCCGTCGCTTCCGGAAAAGGATATTTTCCGTGCATGTCGGATACGAAATATTTCCGGAAAGGAATCAGAAACAGGATTCCCAAAACGCCACCCAATGCGGAACTCAGGAAAACTTGCACGAAATTGACCGTCATTTCGGGGTATTTTGCCTGAAGGATGTAAATGGCCGGAATGGTAAAAATCGTTCCGGCAACGATTACGCCCGAACAGGCGCCAATAGATTGGATAATCACATTTTCGCCCAAGGCATTTTTGCGTTTGGTGGAAGCGGATAAACCCACAGCCAGAATGGCGATGGGAATGGCGGCCTCAAAAACCTGACCGACTTTCAGTCCCAAGTAAGCGGCAGCGGCAGAAAACAATACCGCCATCAGAATACCCCAAACCACCGACCAAACGGTTACTTCGCTATAATTCTTATAAGGAGACAGCACCGGCTTGTATTCTTCTCCTTCATTCAGTTCCCGGTACGCATTTTCAGGTAATCCGGCCATTTTTTCTTCTTCACTCATAATTT
>JAISKT010000094.1 GCA_031261295.1 Candidatus Symbiothrix sp.
ACTATTTATACCAATCAAAATTGGCAGGAATTGAAATCTTCAATCGGTTTGATTCCTGATGAGAACGGCAAGGTTGAAGTATTACAGCAATTTTGGAAGCAAGAGGACAATAAAACAACTGTTCCACCTTTATTGATTTACGCTGATTTGATAGGAAGTGGGTATGGGCGAAATGTAGAAACCGCTAAAATAATTTTAAAAAATGAGTTGCCGCATATCAAGTGATAAATTAAATATGAAAATACAATACGCATCCGATTTACATTTGGAGTTTTCAGACAACTACAGTTATCTGAAACGCAATCCATTAAATCCTGTGGGTGATATTCTCATTCTCGCCGGCGATATTGGTTATTTGAATGATGACAATTACCGGAATCATCCGTTTTGGAATTGGGCTTCGGACAATTTTAGTCAAGTAATTGTTGGCGTTGGAAACCACGAATTGTATAAATACTACGATTTGGCAAAGATGCCGCAAGGCTTGGTTTATTCTATCAAGGACAATGTAAATTGTTATTATAATGCAGTTGTTCAAATAGATAACATTGATTTGATTGTTTCAACCTTATGGGCAAAAATCCGATTGGAAGATGCCTTCACAACCGAACAAGGTGTTACGGATTTTCATCGGATTCTTTATAACGATGAACGATTGACTTTTGAAAAATTCAATCAGGAACACGAGCGATGTTTCTCATTTATAAAAGATAAAGTGGAAGAAAGTCAAGCCAAGCATATCATCGTGGCAACGCATCATGTTCCATCGTTTCTGTTGGCTTCTCCGGATTTTAGAGGAAGTCGTATTAATGGCGCATTTACGGTTGAACTAAGTGATTACATCGAAACCAGTCCGATTGAATATTGGATTTACGGACATTCGCACCGGAATATTGATAAAGTGATTGGTAAAACGCAATGCGTTAGTAATCAATTGGGTTATGTCTTTCACAATGAGCATCATTCGTTTAATCCGGGGAAAGTGATTGAGGTGTAATGAACAACAAATCAATATAAAATTGTTTTATATGGAAAGATATATAGCACAATTAATTGAAGATTTACCGGCAAGAGAAGTAGTAAAAAATTATTATTTATCAAGATAACAATGAAAATCAACAAAACAAATGCAGCCCGACTGTTGGATCAAGCAAAAATTGCTTACGAACTTATTCCTTACGAGTTTGATGAAAATGATTTGAGTGCACCCCACGTGGCAGCAGCCTTGAACGAGCCGATAGAACAAGTATTTAAAACGCTTATATTGAAAGGCGATAAAAGTGGTTACTTCGTTTGTGTGATTCCGGGTGCAGACGAACTTGACCTGAAATTAGCAGCCAAAGTTTCCGGCAACAAAAACTGTGACTTGATTCCACAAAAAGACCTTCTGCCCTTAACCGGATATATTCGTGGTGGCTGCTCGCCGATTGGAATGAAAAAGCATTTTCCAACCTATATCCACGAGACTTGCCTGCTTTATGAATTTATTTTCGTCAGTGCCGGACAACGAGGATTGCAGATGAAAATAGCGGCAAAGGACTTGGTGGAGGTGGCGAAAGCGGACGTGGTAGGATTGGTGTAGATAATTTTTCCTACAACCTGTGGAATTTCAGGCTAAGCAATTAATTTTTCTCTCATATCCGGTTGATGACGTTTACTCCACCAAACAACGTCTGCTCCTTTACTTTCCAAAGCGCCAACATATTCCGGTTTTAATTCTTTATCAACATCGTTTATAATTGCTAAACCTCTTAGTTCCTTACCGGATATTTTTTCTCTTGCGCCTTTAATATCGTCCCATCCAAACAAAAAATTAGGCACATTCAATTTATTAACGGTATTAAATGATTTAATAACCAATTCTTTTTGTTTTCCGGCAATTTGAAAATCAAATGTAAATTCAATACCGGTACTCCCTTTTGCTATAAATTGTGGCGTATAAATAATATTCTGTTCATCAAAAAATCCTCTCACATCTTCTTTGAACAAAGAGGATACAGTATGCTTAGCCATCATTGCCATATCAGAAATTTCAGATATGGCACAAATTAAATTATGCTTTTTCTGGTTAAAATCTTTTTCTGTCCCTATCGTTTGAAGTTCTTTATCATTCAGTGTTATGCCATAATTTAACAAGATCATATCAAGCCATTCTTTTCTATTAGGAGAACGCAAAGGAGTAGAACCGGCAAGTTCCAAATTTGAAAGCGTCTGTCCATCATCGGATAATATCATTTTATCATTATCTAATTTTACATAGATTTCAATATTATCATTGAATAGACCTATAAAAGGAGTAGTTATTGCATACCATCCTGTTTGTTCATTTTTCAAAACCTGAGTTTTGTCCCGAAGCCAATTATAATATTCTGTAATACTGCTATTAATCCAATTATCATTCATAAGAGTAAAGCATTAATTGTTATTGCTGTTTCTAAATTTATTGCTTTTGCAAATAATGTAATTATTTTTGCAAGCGTTGTATTAAAATCTTTTTCTTCAATTGTTTTTATCTCAAAATCATCAATAGTCAATGGGATAGCCCACGCCAAAGCCTTATATCCCTGTACATAATAGTGAATATGGTGTTCGTTAATTGAAAGTTGTTTCCCTACATACGGATGAAATTTTTCGGGTAGATATTCATTGATGCCTTCCGGATTTGTGTGCCCACAGTTGAAATCAATACGAAGTAATCCTATCTTACTATCATTATCTTGAAAGTGTAAACTAATACGAAATGTACTTTTAGCACTTTGTTTAATTTCCCATAAGAACGAAAACTCATTGTCCGTTTCCGAAATCAATTCAAAACGTTCTCGTAAAGGGAATTTTTGATTTATTGTTAAATGAGGCAATATTTTATCATCTATAATAACCATCTTAGGTAATTTTAATAAATATTCCGCTTGTTCATTCGTTATGTTCATATTACATTGTTTACATTATTATTGCTCATCTATCTCCTTTTGCACTTCTCCAGTTTCTTTCAACACTCTTATTATTCGTTGATAATGCCGTATATCTTCATAGTCGAGTATTCTTCCTTTCCGGTCTTTCAACCATTTTTGAGCAGGTTGATAGCCGCCAATGTAAAACTCCCATGCTTCGAGTGGCACTTGGTCGAAATATTGGGTATCGTTAATCCAAACCTTGTCATCTTTATAACTTAGCTTTTCTACTTCATTATTGCCTTGTTTCGGATAGGTTGCCATCGTTGGCAATGGTTCTACGCCTTCGAGCAGATGCAACCGACGCAATTTTGAGCCGAACGTTGCCAATTTGCCGAATTGTGCGGCATCCTGCGGATAGGGAACACGCGGAAAATCTATTTTTAGAAATTCTTTGTATTTGTCGCGATAGGCGGGCGAATGTAAGACGGCGTAGATATAATCGAAAATTTGTTCGGATGTGGGTGTAAAACCTAACAGGTTTTGAAAACCTGTTAGGTTTGCTGCGTTCAAATTCGCTACCTTTTCTGTTACTCCAAAATTATCGAGATAAAGGTAGAGGGGAAAAATATATGTCGAATCTGCTACACTATCCAAAATATGCAAATCAGTAATTGTATTTGTGATAAACATATATCCCGTGCTTAATTGTCTACTTTTTTTAGACACGACCAATCCCAAATTCTCACCTTTAGTGAAATGTTGCATAACATTATAAACCGGACGCGCATGAAATCCTTTGTTATTTGAATGATATGTGTATCTAATATCAAATGGGCGATAATTTATTTTTGTAATTTTAGAAAAATCAGGAGTGTTAGTTAAGTCTTTTTTTGCTTCCGATAATTTCCAGTCTGTATCTTTTCCTAAATTAAAATGTTCTCTCGCATTTTCATCACTTAATGAAACAAATTTTTTTATTGTGGTGATTAATTTTTCCTTTGAAGAATGAATGGTAAATTCATCTCTTTTAGAGCAAATTCCCACGCCATTCAAATTAAACAATTCATCTATTTTGAACCCCTTATCATATTCTTCTTTGTTGTCGTTATTTTTAGGAACAAAAAAGTAAAACGGTTTTTCGGGATTTAATTTATCCCAATTTACGCTACTAACCGAATTATTAAGCAAATAGTCATATTTTTCATTTCTTTTTCCAAAAATATCAAAATAAAAAATTTCGGCAAGTTCGTTATCTTGTTTTTTACCTGTTTTTACAAAAACATTTATAGAAACGCCTTGTTGAATATCAAATACGTTTTCATCTTTTGAACCATCGGGCGAGGTTTCTTGTTTTAATGAATTTCCGTGAAGATTGAGAATGAAGATTTTATCAAATTCATTCAATAAATCATAACGCATTCCTCTGAAAGTCAAACTATCTAAAAAACTATTGTCAGTAATATACGCCAAAATTCCTTCCTGGTTTTTGTGAATAAAATATTGCCCAAAACGGATAAATTTCACATAATCATTATTAAGCCATTTTGTGTCCGGAATATTATTTGATGGATTTTGTGGCTCTTTTTTGTATTGTTCAATCAAGCTTTTTATCCATTTTCCTTTATTTATGCTTTCACCATTATATGGCGGATTTCCCAGCACCACCATCACAGGGACATCTTGCTTGATACGATTGGCTTCATTAGCTTCGTCGCTCAGCCATTTAGCAAAAGGAATTTCAGTTTTAGGATGTGCTTCTTCCAAACTGTTGGTCAGATAAATACGCAACCGTTCATGCGTGTCGGGGTTGTATCCGGTTTCTTTCAGCAACCGGTCAAGTTGGAGGTGCGCCATGGCATAAGAAGCCATTAAAATCTCAAAACCATTGAGACGCGGTATCAGGTGTTTTTCAGCATAGCCGCTCCACATTCCTTGTTGATTGGAAAAATGCCGATAAACATTTCGTACCACCTCGGCAAGAAAAGTACCTGTACCTGTAGCTGGGTCAAGTAATTGTACTTTGTGATATTCTTTTTGCTCCTCTTTAAGAGTCCCGTCTTTTTGTTTTATTTGTTGCTTCAACTGCACTTTGGACGTATCGGCTAAACCTTGCAGAAGTTCAAATTCCTGTTTCAGAATATCATCTACTGCCTGTACAATAAATTGCACTACCGGTTGCGGGGTGTACCAAACGCCACGACTTTTACGCAAAGCAGGGTCATATTCGGCAAGGAAAGTTTCGTAAAAATGAATAATCGGGTCATGGTCAATGGCATCAAATTCTTTCAACAATTCGAGTACATCTACCTGATTGAATAAATCAGCCAAGTCATCGACTGCCCAACGGATGCGAACATCCAAGTCATAACCGGCAATGTATTGAAAGAGTTTTCGCAAAAAAGGATTGGATTGAGGTATCAATTCTGCCGCCGTTTGCCGGGTAAAATCTCCGGATTTTTCATTATTCAGACAAGCAGCAAACATACCATAAGCAATGGTTTGAGCGTAAATATCGGCAAATTCTTTATGGGAAATTTCCGGTATCAAAACATCTTGAAACCCTTTTAATTGTCCATTTAACGAATTATCATCATCGTTATCCTTTTCGTCCAAAGCCTTTTCTATAATATTTGCCATCAATCGTGCTTTGGCAGCCATCATTTTAGACAATTGTTCAGACGAACTTATGCTTTGTCCTTGATAACCGGTAAATTGTTGTATCAATCCGGCAAACGCATCGGATTGTTCAACATCGGCAGTCATCACCAATTCGCCATCAACAAATAATTGAAAAATGCGATAGTCTGTGATAATGAGGTTATTAAGGGATTGTTTGTAGCGATTAAATTGCTCTTTATAGGCTTTATTGTTGAGGTCGGTGCCCATATCTTTTGCCTCAATATAGCCAATCGGAATATTGTTGCGTGTAACGATATAATCGGGCGCACCGCAAGCAATGCGTTTCGGCTCATTGGTAATCGCCAATCCTTGCGTAATATTTTCCAACAGCCGTTGCAATGCAGGGCGGTAAGTATGCTCGGTAGCATTTCCCGCTTTGTATATCTTATTAAGTTCAGCAATATACTGATTCAACTCATTTTGCATGATGATATAATTTTCTTAATTATCTCGCAAATATAGTGAAAAATGCTTAACGATTATGGATAATTGAATATGTTTTCAGATGGCTTAGGTTACTTGCCGATACAAAACTTACTAAAAATATTCCCCAGCACCTCGTCCGTCGAAATCTCCCCGGTTATCTCGCCCAAATAGTGCATACATTCCCGTATATCCTGTGAAACAAAATCTGCCGAAATCCCTCTTCTCAATCCTTCTCCGGCTCTTTGAATCGCTTGCAAGGCTTGTGATAAGGCTTCGTAATGGCGCATATTAGTGACAATCACATCATTGTCGTTCACGTTGGGTAAATCGGCTGCTTTCAATAAGGCTTTTTCTAAAATATCGGTGTTCTTTTTGTATTTGGCGGAAAGATAAATGCGCTCGGCCGGGATGTTCGATAAAAAATCCGCTTCCAAAATCAGTTGTTCTTCGGGACTTATCTTGTCGATTTTGTTAAAAACGATAATCAGTTTTTTGTCCTTTGTCCGCGGAACAATCTGGTCGGCAATGTATTCGATTTCTTTGTTAAAATGCGTAGTATCAATCATCCAGACCACAATAGACGCTTGTTCTATTTTCCGGAGCGTTTTTTTAATTCCCAGGTTTTCAATCTCGTCTCCCGTATCGCGGATGCCGGCCGTATCAATAAACCGGAAAGTGATGCCCTTGACATTGACAATGTCTTCAATGGCATCGCGGGTAGTCCCGTGAATGTCGGACACAATGGCTTTGTCATCATTCAATAAATGATTGAGCAAAGTGGATTTACCTGCATTTGTTTCGCCGACAATTACTACCGGAATGCCGTTTTTCAGGACGTTTCCCAAACTGAACGACCGGACTAATTTAGTGATTAATCCTTCAATCACTTCCGATAAATGAATGAGTTTGGTGCGGTCGGCAAATTCCACATCTTCTTCGCCGAAATCCAATTCCAATTCAAGCAGTGATACAAAATCAAGTAATTGTGAACGAAGGTTTTGCAACTCTTTACTGAATCCGCCACGCATCTGATTCATCGCCAAACGGTGCGATGCCGCTGAAGAAGAAGTGATTAAATCGGCCACGGCTTCGGCTTGCGATAAATCCATTTTCCCGTTCAGGAAAGCCCGTTGGGTAAATTCACCCGGCTGAGCTAATTGGCAACCGTTTTCAATCAACAATTTGAGTATTTCCTGCTGGATAAAGAGGGAACCGTGACAGGTTATTTCAACGGTATCTTCACCGGTAAAAGAATGCGGATGGTGAAAAACGGCCACCAATACTTCGTCCAATATTTCAATGCCGCGCAAAATATTTCCGTAACTCAAAGTGTACGGATGTTGCGTGGCAATGGATTTTTCTTCCCTGTACGGCTGAAATATTTTATCACAAATAGCGATCGCCTCAGGCCCTGAAACACGAATTACCGCAACTCCTCCCACGCCGGGAGCCGTTGATATGGCACAAATAGTTGTTGAATCGTTCATTGTTTTTTATTAAAGTTTCTCTTTTATCCTATCTAATTGGTATATAAATGATTGAAATCCTATATTATAGGAAGAGCAATCCTTAATATCAATTGGCTTTTTCTTTTTGTTTAGTATAAAATCATACAAAGGTCGCACTTTATCATCATTTTTATTGTGCTTATCAATGGTTTCCTTTGCCTTGATTTTATCATTGATAGGGTTCAGGCATTGATTAATTTTTGCACACTTCTTGTTATCTGTACAAACAAAAGGAATTAACCAACATTCCAATTCGTGAATGCAAATCGCATAAATTAGAATGGATTGTTCAAAATCCGGATGAATAGAGGATTTTATTTTTGCTTGAACATTCACCCAAAGAGCCTTTACATCCTTATCATTTTTTGAAACTCCATATTGCTCGCAAACATCAGTATCAATTTGAATAATCACAAACTGGCATCCTTCATTAACAGCCTCAAGAATAAGTTTATCTTCACCTTTGATATATTCAAAAACTCCTTGCCAAGTTCCGAAACCACCTTGTTTTCCTTGTTTCGTAATTTTAGGTTTTAAGGCAATCGTATATACATCCATCTCTTTAAGATAACGCTCCGTTATGTGTTTCAATGCCCAATAATCGGAAACGCCTTCCGAAACAATTCCTATCTTAATGCTCATACGCTTAAAAATTATCAGGAAGTCCTCCTATTAAACCACTCATCCACAAATCGGACAACAACATATCTCTATCCTCCCGATAGGGAATTCTTTCTATCCGGGTATGTCCGTCAATATCCCTGCGAGCCACAAAAAGTCGTTGTTCATCATCAGATAAATCCAAGCCATCTAATATGTATGGACTATGAGTAGTTAAAATCACTTGTTTTTCTTTTTTCTTAGCACGCTCCACCAAATATTTAATTAGTTTTGTGCAAAGTTTAGGATTAAATGATGTTTCGATATTATCCACCGCAAAAAACGAAGGCGTTTGTTTAGAATTGAACAAGGTTAAATAAAACAGTAAAAATAAAAAGCCTTCATTCGTACTGCGCTGATCAAAATAATGAAGCGATTCTTTTAAAAACCGGTCGCCAATATTTAATCCGTATTCATTAGACATTAGATTATCCGGAATATTCAATCCTTCAAACCAATCAAGCATGGTCAAACCTTCATTGATTTCTTTGAAAATTTCTTTTCCTTCTTCTTTTGTGGATAAATTTTTCAAATAAGCTAATAATCCTTCGCCATTACGTCCTATAGGAAAAATCGTTGTTTCAAAACTATTTTTTCTTAAAACATTTTCAGATGGAGAATATGTAAGAAATTTTGCTAACGGTAACTTATCAACATCCGGTAGTATTATTTCTTCTTCTGAAGCTAATGTTACCATTCCTTTGGCAAAAGGTAGTGTGTTTATCCATAAGTATCTGTCTTCTAAATACATCACATTCACATCTGTTCGCGTTTCACCATCTTCGTAAATTTTAATCATTAGATATGGCTCTTGTTCCACATCTTCAAACGCAGAAGCCATAAATTGCGGTTCTGTTACTCGGATGCCCCGATTGAGTAGGAATTCATTATCCAATTTGTCCTGACTTGCAGCGGATGCGAACGTAATCGCTTCCAAAATATTTGTCTTTCCACAACCATTAGCTCCAATAATCACGTTCACACGTCCTAAGTCCAAAGTCATATCAACAATGGACTTAAAATTATTTATTTTGATTTTATCTATCATATTTTACGAATTTGCAAGATATTCATACAAATTGAATTATTGAAATCTATATTCTATCCAATACTTTGGTAATCAGTCCGTCGAATGAACCTTTGTAATCGGTGTTCATATCGCCGGAATACCTTCCGGCAATGATCAGACACGCCGTCATCGCTTTGTGTCCCATCAAGTTGGCTAATCCGGCCAAGGCCGAACTTTCCATCTCGTAATTACAAATTTTCAAGCCTTTATATTCAAAAGATTCCAGGCGGTGATTTTGTTCCGGACTATTCAATCCCAGACGGACATGACGTCCTTGCGGCCCGTAAAAACCGCTGGCCGAACAGGTAATTCCCCGCACCATGTCGAATCCGATTCTTTCCAATAAATCTTTATCGGCATGAACGAAGTAAGGATCCGCCAGCAACTTGTTCCATTGCGTATGTTGAACAAACTGTTTGGTCAACTCAAAATCGTTCAAGGCTTCCCCGCCTTCATAGAAGAAGAGCAGACCATCCATACCCATGGAAATTTCCGAAGCTACATAAGAACCTATCGGTGCAAAGGGTTGCAAACCGCCGGAAGTGCCGATTCGAACCAACGTCAACGGATGGAAATCTTTCTTCACTTCCCGGGTTTTCAAATCCACATTGACCAGAGCATCCAGTTCGGTCATCACAATATCCAGATTGTCGCAACCGATTCCGTGCGACAAAGCGGTAATCCGCTTGCCTTTGTACGTGCCGGTTATCGTCCTGAACTCGCGACTCTGTTGATCAAACTCTACACGATCGAAATAAGATGCCACCACCGGCACCCTTTCCGGATCGCCCATCATCACTATTTTATCCGCCAACTGCGCCGGATGCAAATGAAGATGAAAAATAGAACCATCGTCATTGATGGGTAACTGGTCCGGTGATATACTTCTCATAATATAAATAATTAGAACTAAAAACTAAGAACTAAAAACTAAAAGTTAGCTGACGCCTGTTACCGCGCTTCGCGTAACTTTTAGTTTTTAGTTTTTAGTTCTTAGTTTTGTTGGGTCTCGCGATTGTTTCGCGCATGTCCGTATCTGCCTGGATATTTTGCATTTTATAATAATCCATAATACCCATATTTCCGGAGCGGAAGGCTTCTGCCATTGCTTTTGGCACTTCGGCTTCGGCTTCAATCACTTTTGCACGCGCTTCCTGTGCTTTGGCCTTCATTTCCTGTTCGGAAGCCACAGCCATCGCGCGCCGTTCTTCGGCTTTTGCCTGTGCAATATTTTTATCGGCCTGCGCCTGATCCATTTGCAGTTCGGCGCCGATATTTTTACCGATGTCAATATCCGCAATATCAATGGAAAGGATTTCAAATGCCGTTCCTGCATCCAAGCCTTTTTTCAATACCACTTTGGAAATACTGTCGGGATTTTCCAGGACATCTTTATGCGATTCGGCCGTACCGATAGACGAGATAATTCCTTCTCCCACCCGGGCAATGACCGTTTCTTCCCCGGCGCCGCCGACCAATTGTTTGATATTGGCGCGAACCGTGATACGGGCTTTCACCAAAAGTTGAATACCGTTTTTGGCCACAGCTGCAATGGGAGGCGTGTCAATCACTTTCGGATTTACCGACATTTGCACAGCTTGAAATACATCGCGACCGGCCAAATCAATTGCAGTCGCCATTTGAAACGTCAAATCAATATTGGCTTTCTCAGCCGAAACCAGCGCGTGAACTACCCGTTCCACATGACCGCCGGCCAGATAGTGCGCTTCCAACTGGTCGCGCGTAATGTTCCGCAAACCGGCTTTGTGCGCTTCAATCATGGCGTTGACAATCACAGGGGGCGGCACTTTCCGCAGCCGCATCAGGAAGAGTTGTATCAGCGATAGGTTCACACCCGATGCCTTCGCGGTAATCAAAAATACAAAGGGAACATAATAAAAGAATATAGACAGCAATACAATCGCCGCTATAACGAGGATGATCCAAATAAATGCTCCTTGTTCCATATTAGTATTATTAAATTATTTAGTTTTTACAAGTAATTGAGTCGGCGTCACTTTCACCACTACGATTCCGGTATTTTCATCCATGAAATCGCCCAACGATCTTCCTTCCATCGTGATATTGTTCACCCGCACTTTCCCCACAGGGTTCAAACGGGAAATGCAGACTCCTTCATCGCCTTCGGCAATGCCCAACGAGTCTTTGGAGGCAACAGTCGAATTGATATCGGTTTTCAATGCAATGGTATTATCCAGCGCCTTGGATTTGACCAAATACACAAAGGCAATGCCAAAGACAAGCAACATGGCTACCAGCGTAATGATACCCGCGGTAGTCCCCAACCGGCTAAAAGCCAGATAAACGCCGGCAATGGCAGCAGCGGCGCCGGCAACAATGGTAATCGTCAAACCCGGGATAAGAAAAATCTCAAGTAGAATCAGTACGATTCCCAGTAAACAAAGAATAACAACAATCGCTATATCCATAATTATTAAGTTAATAACTAAAAACTAATAACTAAAAGTTGGCTGACGCCTGTTACTTAAACTTTCCAGGTTTTTAACTTTCCAGGTTTTTAAAACCTGGAAAGTTTTTAAACCTGGAAAGTTTTTAAATTCGCTAATTGTTAGTTTTTAGTTCTCATTTCCGCGTTTCTGGCGGTAATTTCCGCCTGTTTATATTGATTGAGCAGCGTATATAACCGCTCCTCTTTTGATAAAATACCGGATTGCATCCGCTCCTTTTTCGCATCGCTTGCTTGAGCGTATTCCAATCGCAAGCCGTCCAATTCGTTTTCTAAAGAATGGATGGTTTTTTCCAATTCCTTAGATTTCAAAAAAGCCTGCCGCGCCGCATCCTTTTTAAAATCTTTTAAGGTATAATAAACCACCTGATCATTGATGGGAAAGAAAAAATCCCTGGCCGTTTTTGTTTGTTCGTTCCGGATGGCATTGCGAACCTGTTTTAAGTATTCCGCATAATTGACATCCGGTTTCCAACTGTCTTGAATAGAAACAATTTTGGCTCGGGAAATCAACTCTCCGGCATCTTCGGTTTCAATCGGAACAATCTCCTCATTCGGAATAAAAGTATATACCACCACCTTGTCCTCCGGTTGGAAACGGTCGGTGGCGAAATAGCCGGTGTTGTTCAATTCATCAATAGCCAGCATATAATCGTTGGCAATGGAATTGAAAGGCATCCCCATTTGATTGGAAGCCAGATACGTATCGTTATTCAGGTTGTAACGGGTAATAAACAAATCGTATCCCCCTATCGAATTTGGTCCGTTGGAAGCGTAATAGAGTGTCAAACCATCCGGCAAGACAAAAGGATAATCCTCATTCCCAATCGAATCGGAAGTCAGGTTCAATTCTTTCCGTTCGCTCCAGGTGTTCTGCAATTTGATTTCGGAAAAAAGGCGGTAGCTGTCTTCGCCTTTTTTACCGGCAAAAAAACGCTTGTCTTTCAATGGATTTTCATAAATCACGTGACCGTCTTTGTTTTCCAACCGGCCGCTTTCACTGCTTAACAAATAAGCATTCAGGAAATTCGCCTTGTCCACAATAACGCTGTCTATAATTTGAATATTTTCGCAACGGGAAAGCATCCGCGCGGCGCGTTCCGAACGTTGAATCAAAGGCATGATGGAATCCGTTGATTTCTTTTCTTTTGTCAATTGGGCGGTATATTTTGTGTAAGCGGCAACCGATTTTTCAAATTCATACATCGAATAATACATGTTTCCCAATGAATAATAAGCTTCCGGCAATTTTTTGGTAACAGACCATTTTTCATACAACGGCAAGGCTTCGGCATATTTCCCCTCCGAGTATAGCTTCCGGGCGTCCTCTACCGATTGTGCTCGAATAGTTATACTTAAAAAGAGGAATGCAATAGAAAAATAGATAAAATGTTTCATCTTCTTAAAGAATATGTTTACTTTTGCAGTTTCAAAGGTAGTAAAAATTTTAATTGTAGCAATGACATCTCTAAAAGATATTATTTCCAACCTCACTTCTTGGGAAGGAATGGTTGACCACCTGCTGAGAGAAACCTTCGTTTTTGGCAAGAATGTGCTTATTTGCTTAGTTATCTATTTTGTGGGCCGGAAAGTTATCCAATACGTGCACAAGGTGTTAGATAAGATCATGAGCCGGAAAGAGTTTGATCCGTCGGTAGCTTCTTTCCTCAAGAGCTTGATTAATATCATTCTTACGGCAGCCCTGTTGATTATCATCGTCACCCGGCTTGGCATCAAATCGACTTCTTTCGTCGCGCTATTGGCTTCCATCGGGGTAGCGTTGGGTATGGCATTGAGCGGAACGCTCCAGAACTTCGCCGGCGGCGTCATGATCCTGCTTTTCCGTCCGTACAAGGTGGGCGATTATATCCAGGCTCAGGGACAGGAAGGTACGGTACGGGAAATTCAAATTTTTAACACAGTCATTGTTACGGGTGACAACCGCACCATATTTATTCCCAACGGCGGATTGAGTTCCAATGTGATTGTCAATTTCAATGACCAGACCAGCCGGCGGCTCGAATGGGTCATTGGCATAGACTACGGAACCGATTATGATCAAGCCAAAAGCGTCATCCTGGATGTCCTGAAAAGCGATGCCCGGATTCTGCCCGACCCGGCTCCCGCCATTGTAGTAAAAACGTTGAATGAAAGTTCGGTAGATATTCAGTTTCGCGTCTGGGTAAGCCGTCCCGATTACTGGGATGTGTATTACAGCGTCAACGAACAGATATATAAAAACTTCCTGGCACACGGCATCGACATTCCGTTCCCGCAACTGACAGTCCATTTGGCGGATAAAAATTAATAGGGCTTTTATACAACAATTATAAAACATATCCGCGAATTACACTAATTACCATGAAAATAATTAGTGTAATTCGCGGATAAAAATATCAAGTTGACGAATTAGTTAGATGTAGGATTTTGTGTCAACTTGCCAGGGTAAGAGTTGATCGCATCTTGCGGGATGAAATAAATTACCCGGTAATCTGTTGGCTGTATATCCTCCATAGCGAGATGCGGACCCGGATATTGACGAGTCAGCGCGCGACCGTTACGATAAACATCATAACTGCGTTCGGCTTGATAAGCCAATTCCAACGTGCGTTCTTTTTCAACTAATTGTTCCGCATTAGCGGCAGTCAGTGTTGAATAACCTTCACCCGGAAGTGAACGTTCGCGAACGGTATTTAATGCAACCAAAGCCGTTCCGTAATCGCCGGTTTTGGCTGCTGCCTCTGCTTTGTTCAGATAGACTTCTGCCAAACGGGAAATTACCGGTGAATGCAAGTGAGATTCTTCCCCTTCGCGTGAACATTTCGTAATATAGAATTGCGGATATACACGATTCAACGAAATATATTGATCAATAACACCTTTGTAAGCGATGTCTTTGATAAACGTGCCATCGGGTTTTATGTCTTTGTAATTGATAGACCAAATACCCTGTTCAACATTTAACGGAGTCAGTGTATATTCAGTAGTAACATCGCCTACTTTTTCTTTGCAAGTAGCCGTATTGCCATCGACCACCACATCTGCCTGCACATAATTGAAATTGGTTTGTACACCATCTGCATTATATACATTCTTGATGAAACGGAACACTTTATGGTCATCATTGGTATAAGTGGGTTCAATAAAGGCCGCACGAGCATCCACAATTTTTTTGTTATACCAATCGTTACGGCCGGTTTCATCCAACAAAGCGATGTATTTAGCACTTGCGTACATTTCGCCCCAACCCATACCACCGATATTGGCATACATACCGCCGATACCATAATAGTGGTCTTCACCCGAAAATTCAGCGGCAACACGTTTTACAGCAAAAATGGATTCTTTGTTGTTTTCGGGACGTTTCGTATTATATTCCATAAAATCCTTACGACTTAAAAGGTCATACGTATGAGAATCAATCACGCTATCGGCATATAACACCGATTTTTGTGCATACGCTACATTCGGATTAGTCCATGTGCCACTCATATACAAATAAACACGGGAAAGCAATGCCCATGCGGCTTCTTTGGAAGCATACGCTGCGCCCTTGTTGACAGTCATTAACTGCGCTGCTTTTTGCAAATCGGCAATTACTTGAGCATAAGTTGCTTGCACGGTAGCCCGATTTTCAAAGTGGAGATTGAAAATATCTTCCGGAGTTCCGTTGACAACCGGCACACCCAAATTGGTTTCCGGATGGTCATAATAAGGACGACCGTAAGCCCGACAAAGGTAGAAATACAACAAGCCGCGAATAAAATAACATTCGCCCAATTTATTGTCAATTGCTGCTCCTTGTCCTTCTTCCACCATATTCAAAATATTAGAAGTTTGAGCAATCGCCTTGTAACTGTAATCCCAAAAGTTTTGCAGACGATAGTTGTTCGGAGAGCGTGAATAAGAAATAAATTGAAAGAAAGCATCGGAAGAATTTCCACGTATCATCATATTATCCCCTGCATATTCACCGCAACGGTGCATCGGGTCTGACCAAGTTTTTAACTGCGCATAAACGCCATTCAACAAGGCATCCAAATTGGCGCCCGGATTATTTTTAATTTCATCAGCAGACATAGCCGTCGAAGGAAACCTATCTATATCGCAGGCTGTAAACACACAGGCTACTACTATTATTAATAATATTATTTTTTTCATATTGTAAATCTATTAAAATGTGAAATTGATACCTAACATATATTTGCGTGTAATCGGATAATTGTTTACACCCGTCACACCCGTCACTCTACTGGTATTGCCATCTACTCTTACGGGAATTTCGGGATCCACACCGGAGTAGTCTGTGATAGTGAATAAGTTTTCTGCTGTCAACGAAAGGCGAACATTCTTAATTTGATATTGAGGCAATGGAATATTGTATCCTATCGACAAACTGCGCAGTTTCAAATAACTTGCATCTTCCAAAAAGCGGGAAGAAGATAAATTTGACTTAGAAATATTGTTGTAAGCCGGTTTGGGATGCGTGGCAATATCGCCCGGTTTTTCCCAACGCGACCATCCGGCCATCAGTTTCATCTGATTGCGGTCGGTATAAGCGCCATCGGAATCAAACTCAAGGCGGGAATAGTTGTAAATTGTTCCGCCTACCGAATAACCAAATACGGCATTCAAATCCAATTGTTTCCAAGACAAACTTGTCGAGAAACCACCAAAGAAATCGGGAGTATAAGCCCCTTTCGCTACTTGGTCTGCTTCTGCGTACGTTTCAGTAATTACACGATTGCCATCGGCATCGGTTTTATACCATTGAGGAGCGCCGGTTTCCGGATTTACACCCGCCCATTCGCGAACATACCATGTATCCACATCGTAGCCCTGTTTCAATAATTTATTAGCCGCTCCGGCAATACCACTACCATCGCCGGCTATGATTTCTTTCTTATCGCCATACAGTTTTTTAACCTTGTTGCGATTCAAACCCAAGTTGAAATCAACCGACCAGTTCCAATCTTTGGTTTCGATAATATCGGCGCCTAACAAAACTTCAAAACCCCGGTTTTGCATTTCGCCGATATTTTGCCAAATGTTCGGTACACCGACAATGCCGCTAATGGGTACATTAAACAAAATATTGCTGGTTTGTTTGTCGTAATAATCTAAATTGACACGATAACGACCTAAGAAACTGAAATCAAGTCCTACACCTGTGGTATAAGTTTTTTCCCAAGCTAAATTTGGATTTCCTATCTGTGAAATTAAGGCGCCCGGTACGCCATTGTAATTAACAGAAACGGAATAGAGGTCATATTGGGGGTACAAAGCCGTTGGGAGGTTACCCACCGACCCATAAGCAGCGCGTAGTTTCAACAAATCCACCCAGTCGGCGTGGAAGAAATTTTCCCGATTGATGATCCATCCACCGCTGATAGAAAAGAAGTTACCATATCTGGCATTATCACCCAAATTGGAAGATCCATCCCGGCGAGCAGAGAACTGCACCAAATATTTGTTGTCATAAGAATAGTTCGCATTAAACAAGGCTGATTGAACTGCAGAGGTATTTACTACTCCTTTCGTTTTTTCCGCCAGAGAGGTCGCCTCCAATACGTCAAATCCGGATGCTATACCTGTACCTGCAACTGACAAATTTTTGTATTCATAATCACGATATTCAAAAGCCGCCAAAGCACTGATGGCGTGAGCGCCAAAATTATTGGTAAAACGAATAATTTGGTTGGTGTAGAGACGGGTCGTTTTCTGATCGTCTTCATTAACACGTCCATTTACTCCCGGTTCATCTTCAGAAACATTTTCAGTGCGAGCATCCATATAACTGTTAAAGGCATAATTTTCCCACAAAAAGTTATTGACAGACGAGAAAGTCAACCAAGGCGTGAACCGAATGTCAAAATCAAAGTTTCCTGATAATGAATAGCGTGTGCTGGCGGAATAGTTGTATTGCAAATCATACAGATAATTGGTACTGTTGCTGTTGACCCAAGTATCCGACTTGTGAGGTGTGGGTGTGCCGTCCGGCAAATAAGGACTATCCCAAGGCAAATTGCTATACATGGCATTAATAGAGTATTGACGGTCGTCCACATCGCGACGCGAACCGGAAACAGTCGGTTTGATAGACAACCAACTCACCGGTTTAAATTCCGTGCGATAGCGCATACTGTAACGATTGAAGTTATACCCTTTGACCGCACCGTCTTCATCGTAGTATCCTAAAGAGAAATAAGATTTAAGTTTTTCGTTACCTCCCGAGATAGATACATTATAATCTTGAGTAAAACCGGTGTGGGTGGCCAAATCCCACCAACTGTAATTGGCATCCCGCAATTGTTCGTTCCAACGAGGAAATGCGATGGTTTCTTGGTTAGAAAATGACTTCCAATAATCGTAGAGTTCTGCACCATTCATCACTTCCAGGTTACCATTGTCTAAACTGCTTATCCCAAAATTGGCGGAAGCATTGACAACAAATTTATCTGCCTGTGCATTTTTAGTAGTCACTACGATAACACCGTTAGCGCCTTGCGAACCATAGATGGCGGTAGATGCCGCATCTTTCAAGATACTCATCGTTTCGATGTCGTTGGGATTGAGTGCGTAATTGGAAGCCGTTCCAACTATCACACCGTCCACTACCCAAAGGGGATCAACGCCACCATTGATAGACGTTTTCCCGCGAATAATGATATTCCCGCGTGATCCCGGCTGACCGCTGCCCGGAGCTACATATACGCCCGGGGCTTTGCCCGATAAAAGGTTTTCTACAGAAGGAGAACTCTGGGTTACCAGTTTAGTGCTGTTCAAGGTCTGCAAAGAGCCGGTTAAACTCTCGCGCCGTTGACTGCCGTAACCTACAACCACCAATTCGTCCAGTTCGTTCACACTTTCCTGTAAGGTTACATTGATTTCCGATCGTCCGTTCACGGCAATGGTTTGAGTGGCATACCCCAAATACGAAATTTCCAATGTCGCATCGGGGGATACTCGCAAAGAGTATCTTCCATCCATATCCGTGGCAGTTCCATTCCCCGGATTTCCTTTTTCGATGACACTTGCGCCGATAACAGGACCATCCTGGTCGGAAACAATCCCATAAACGACATTTTTAGACTCTTGAGGAGCCTCTGCTTTTGCAATCCCCTCCCCAGTTAGGAGCAAAATAGCGCATAGAAACGCTGTTTTTGCTAAGTTACTTAATTTTTTCTTCATAATAAATGATATAAAAGATTTGTTAGAGCGTTTTACGAAACGCTAGAGCAAATGTAAGGTTTTTTTATTTAAAATTAAAACAGCTTCTTACATTTTACTTCTAACTTTTATTTATATCTTTGTATTCGGTAACTTTAAATCTGATTAATAATGAATATTCAATTGAAGAAACAAATCACGTTGGTGGTTGTGCTCGCTCTTGGCTGTAGCCTTGCTTTGGCTCAAAAAAAATCTTCTATATATCAAAAAGGCTGGATTGATTTCAATAAAAACGGTGTGATGGATGTCTATGAAGACCCCAAGGCGCCGATAGACGCTCGCGTGGACGATTTATTATCCCAAATGACTTTGGAGGAAAAAACGTGTCAAATGGCGACCCTGTATGGTTCCGGACGGGTTTTGGAAGATTCCCTACCGACTCCACAATGGAAAAACGAAATCTGGAAAGACGGTATTGCCAATATCGACGAGCAAGCCAATGGTGTCAACGGTACATTTAAGTTTCGATTGTCCTTTCCCTGGACAACCAGTATCGATAACCGCCAAACAATTCAACGTTGGTTTGTGGAACAAACCCGACTGGGTATTCCAGTCGATTATACCAATGAAGGCATCCGGGGGATTTGCCACGACCGCGCAACCATGTTTCCCGCACAATGCGGCCAGGGCGCAACCTGGAACCGCTCATTGATTGCCGAAATCGCCCGCGTAACTGCTGAAGAAGCCCTTGCTTTGGGCTATACCAATATTTATTCCCCTATTTTGGATATTGCACAAGACCCGCGTTGGGGTAGGGTAGTGGAGTCTTACGGTGAAGATCCGTATTTGGCCGGCGAATTGGGTTTGCAAACAGTGAAAACCTTGCAAGCGCATCAATTGGTGTCCACCCCCAAACATTTTGCCGTTTATTCGGTGCCGGTGGGTGGCCGGGACGAAGGCACCCGTACCGACCCGCACATTGCTCCCCGCGAAATGCGTACCTTATATATAGAACCTTTCCGGAAAGCCTTTATGGACGGTCACGCCTTGGGTGTAATGAGTTCCTATAACGACTACGACGGCATTCCCATCACAGGGAATCATCACTTCCTGACGGAAATCCTGCGGAATCAATTCGGTTTCAAGGGATATGTTGTTTCAGATAGCCAGGCCGTGGAATTTTTACTGTCCAAACACCGGGTAGCTAACGACTCTGTGGACGCGGTAGCGCAGGCGGTCAATGCCGGATTGAATGTGCGGACAAATTTCAGTCTTCCGCAAACCCATATTCTTCCGCTTCGCCAAGCGGTGAAAGAAGGAAAAGTGACGATGGCAACCATCGATTCACGGGTAAGAGATGTATTGAAAGTAAAATTTTGGATGGGACTGTTCGATAATCCTTACAAAGGAGACAGGCAAACAGTCGATCAAATCGTGCATAGCGCTGAACATCAAGCGGTTTCTTTGAAAGCTGCATTGCAATCGTTTGTGTTATTGAAGAATGAAAATAATACGCTTCCGTTATCCAAAAAATTGAAAAAAGTAGCGGTCATCGGCCCGAATGCCGATGAAGTCAAAAACCTGATTTGCCGTTACGGCCCGGCCAATGCTCCTATTCAAACGGTGTATCAAGGGATAAAAGATTATTTGCCGGAGGCAGATGTACAATATGCGAAAGGCTGCGAAATTATAGACAAGTATTTTCCTGAAAGCGAACTATATACCATTCCTTTGGATGCAACCGAACAACAGCAATCGGATGAAGCGGTAGCGTTGGCAAAAAAATCGGAAGTAGCCATTCTGGTCTTGGGAGGAAATGAAAAAACAGTCCGGGAAGAATATTCCCGTTCCAATTTGAATTTGATCGGACGCCAGCAACAATTGTTGGAAGCGGTTTATGCTACCGGAACGCCCGTTGTATTGTTGTTGATAGACGGTCGGGCCGAAACGATTAATTGGGCGGAGAAATATATTCCGGCGATAGTTCACGGATGGTTTCCGGGCGAATTTATGGGTCCGGCGGCAGCGCAAGTCTTGTGGGGCGATTACAATCCCGGCGGAAAATTGGCGGTCACTTTTCCGAAAACGGTGGGACAAATTCCGTTTGCTTTCCCATTCAAACCGGGTTCCGATACCGAGGGGATTGTCCGGGTGAGCGGCGCTTTGTATCCGTTTGGTTACGGATTGAGTTATACTACGTTTGAATTCAGTGATTTAAAAATAGATAAAAAGGCCATCCGAGCCGATGAAGATATTCAGGTCAGTGTAAAAGTACGCAATACCGGTTCCCGCGAAGGAGATGAAGTGGCGCAATTGTACATCCGGGACGATATCAGTTCGGTGACGACTTATGAAAAAATGTTGCGGGGCTTTGAACGGGTTTCCCTCCAACCGGGCGAAGAAAAAATCGTCTCATTTACATTAACGCCTCAAAATCTGGGTTTATGGAACCGGGAAAACGAATTCGTTGTAGAACCCGGAACTTTTACCGTAATGATAGGAAATTCATCCCAAAACATAAAACTGACAAGTCAATTTACAGTGGACGATAAACAATAAACAATGGAAGAAAGTATCTAAAAAGTTACTCCCTTTTTAGGCCACTCTTTTCCTCTAACCTATAAATAAAATTATTATGGAAATTCCTTTTGCAGAATCTTTTCGGATTAAGATGGTTGAACCAATCCGCCGCAGTACGCGCGAAGAACGCGAACGCTGGATCAAAGAATCCAAGTACAATTTGTTTGCCTTAAGCAGTGATCAGGTTTTTATTGATTTGCTTACCGACTCCGGAACAGGCGCTATGAGCGACCGGCAATGGGCGGCGATGATGCTCGGCGATGAAAGTTATGCCGGCTCCCGTTCCTATTTTAATATGAAAAAGACGATTAAAGACATTCTGGGTTTTGATTATTTTTTGCCGACCCACCAGGGACGCGCCGCAGAAAATGTTTTGTTCTCCGTGCTGGTGAAAGAAGGAGATGTGGTTCCCGGTAATTCGCATTTCGATACCACCAAGGGACATATCGAATTCCGGAAGGCAACGGCCATCGACTGTACGATCGATGAGGCCGGCGATACACAAAATGAGTATCCTTTCAAGGGCAATGTTGATTTGGAAAAATTAGAAGCTGTATTGAAGCAATATCCGAAGGAAAAGATTTCTTTTATTTGCCTCACGGTTACCAACAATACTTCGGGTGGCCAACCGGTATCCATGGAAAACATCCGGGGGGTTCATACCTTGGCTAAAAAATATGGCGTATTGCTTTTGTTCGATTCCGCCCGTTTTGCCGAAAACGCTTATTTTATCAAGATGCGGGAAAAAGGATACGAAAACAAAACGATCAAGGAGATTGTCCGCGAAATGTATCAATACGCCGATTTAATGACGATGAGCGCCAAGAAAGATGCGATTGTGAATATCGGCGGGTTTATCGCTTTCCGTAGCGAAGAAATTTACCGCCAGGCAACCACTTTCAATATTATGTTTGAAGGTTATATCACCTACGGCGGCATGAGTGGTCGCGATATGAATGCGCTGGCAGTGGGTTTGGACGAAGGTACCGAATTTGATTACTTGGATACGCGCATTCGCCAGGTGGCTTATTTAGGTTTCAAATTGGATGAATACGGAATTGCCTATCAACGGCCTGCCGGTGGACACGCTATTTTTGTGGATGCCTTAAAAGTATTGCCGAATGTACCCCGTGAAGAATTTCCGGCGCAAACCTTGGGCGTTGAATTGTATTTGGAAAGCGGCGTGCGCAGCGTGGAAATAGGCGCGATCCTGGCCGACCGCGATCCGGTAACACGTGAAAACCGCTATCCGAAATTAGAGTTGCTGCGTCTGGCTATTTCCCGCCGGACTTATACCAATAATCATATAGATGTGATTGCGGCTTCATTGAAAAATGTGTACGATAGACGGAATGAGATTACGCGCGGATATAAGATTACATACGAAGCGCCGATAATGCGGCATTTCACAGTGGAATTGGAAAAGTTGTAAAAAATAATGTTGACAGCCTTCCACGCTTCCCATAAGAACAGCGCACTTGGGAGGCCTTTATACATAACAGACTTAGAGATAAAACATTCAAAAATAATATAGATGAAATTTGGTTGTATGAAAAAGGAAAAGTAAGATTAATATTTAAAAAGCAATAGGAGACCGAAGCCCCCTAATACAAGCAGTAACGAATAAACTCGTCCTGCGGACGCTGTACCTTAGTACCGCTAAATACCTTAACTCCTTTGGTCTCCGTAGCAATGCTGCCGGACCTTAATTTGCTAAATACATTATGTATTCGGTATCTACAACAAAGATACAACTATTTTTTTACTATTCAAAATCTATTGTTTAATTTTTTACGATATTTTCGGCACTGCTTTCTCGTATTCTTCGTTCAAAATATCAAATTCGGTCTTTAATTTCATCAGTTCGGCGCGGACGGTTTTCAGGCGGCTGAGAATTTCTTCCGTACGGACGATACTCTCCCGGTTGTCTTTGAGTTTTTGTTTTGCGCCGGGCAAAGTCATTCCTTTTTCTTTTACTAAATAATGTACCAAGCGGATTTCTTCAACATCTTCCTTGCGGTATTGGCGGTTGCCTTTGGCGGTCTTGGTCGGATTGATATTGGGAAACTCTTTTTCCCAATAGCGCAACAAAGATTGGTTGACATCGAACATGTCAGCCACTTCCTTAATGGAAAAAAATAGTTTTTCCTGTTTGAATGCCATTCTCTTTATCTGTTTTCTGCCTCAAGTAACATTTGTTCGTATTCTTTCGGATCCAAATCCATGAAGAAATACTTGGCAGGATTATCGTATTTATCTCTAACTATCACTTCATAATGCACGTGCGGCCCTGTTGCCGCGCCGGTGGATCCGACTGTTGCTATTTTTTGTCCGCGAATTACTTTTTGTCCGGGCCTGACTTTCATTTCTTTGCAATGCCCGTAACGTGTTTTGTAACCAAAACCATGATCAATGACCACCGCATTGCCATAACCGCTGTCCCATCCGGCCGATTCCACCACGCCGTTTCCGGTAGCATAAATGGGCGTTCCCGGGTCTGCATTCAAATCAATTCCCGTGTGCATCCGCGCATTACCGTATATCGGATGAATCCGCATTCCGAAACCGGAACTGATTCCTTTCTTTTGCTTGGCAGCAAGCGGCATGATGCTCGGAATATTTTTTACCCGCTCCTCTTTTGTCTTAATTAATTCTGTCAGCTCATCATACGAATTAGATTGCACATACAACTGTTTCGTCATCATATCCAATTTGGCTGTGGTAGAAATAATCAAATCCGAATTGTGCAAAGTCAATAAATGTTCGTACCGGTTGACGCCTCCCACACCCGGTTTCCGGATGGACGATGGAATTGGATCCACATTAAACATGACCCGGTAAAGATCGTCGTCCCGTTGCTGCAATTCTTCCATCACTTTTTCATTCACATCAATCCGTTTCGAAAGAATTTGATATTGAGTTAATAAAAGTTTATTTTCTTTTTTTAACTGTTGATTCATCGGCGAATCGAAGTAATGATCGGTAACGGCAAATAAAATAATTCCAATTAATATTCCGATAGCTAACTGCCGGAAAACAGTCCAAACACGTTGTTTTACAGATGGATAGACCCTCTCGTAATTCAATGTGTGCGGATTATATTTATAAAAAACTGTACTCATCCAAGGAAATTTAGTAATCAATGTTAGGCAAAAGTAAGGTATTTGTTGTATTTTTGCAAATCATTTTAAAGAAATTAAGAAATGAAAGAAATGAAAAGAATGAAAGTAATTAAAAAAAGGCTTCATTTCTTTCATTTTCTTCATTTCTTTCATTAGTTTAATTATAAAAAAATTATGACCGCTAAAGAAATTCGCCAATCGTTCAAAGATTATTTTGAAAGCAAGGACCACAAAATTGTTCCGTCAGCGCCTATGGTTATCAAAGACGATCCTACTTTGATGTTTACCAATGCGGGAATGAACCAGTTCAAAGACATCATTTTGGGAAATGTTCCCATTAAATATCCGCGGGTAGCCGATTCCCAAAAATGTTTGCGCGTCAGCGGAAAGCACAACGATTTGGAAGAAGTGGGACACGATACCTACCACCATACCATGTTTGAAATGCTGGGTAATTGGTCGTTTGGAGATTATTTCAAAAAGGAAGCCATCGAATATGCCTGGGAATACCTGACCGGCGTATTGAAATTGGATAAAAACCGTTTATACGTGACCGTTTTTGAAGGAAGTCCTTCGGAACATTTGGAGAGAGACGACGAAGCAGCCGGTTATTGGGAAAAATATCTTCCGGAAAATCGTATTTTGAACGGAAACAAAAAAGATAATTTTTGGGAAATGGGCGACACCGGCCCTTGCGGCCCCTGTTCGGAAATTCATATCGACCTTCGTACGGAAGAAGAACGGGCTAAAGTAGAAGGACTTACTTTGGTTAATCACGATCATCCGCAGGTAATTGAAATATGGAACTTGGTATTTATGCAATTCAACCGCAAAGCAGACGGTTCGTTGGAAGGTCTTCCCAATAAAGTGATTGACACCGGAATGGGATTTGAACGCCTGTGTATGGCTGTTCAGGGCAAAACTTCCAACTACGATACCGATGTTTTCCAACCTATTATCCAAGAAATCGGGAAAATTACCGGATTTGAATATGGTACAAATGCGAAAGTGGATATTGCGATGCGCGTCATTGCCGACCATATCCGCACAATTGCTTTTTCCATTACCGACGGTCAATTGCCCTCGAATGCCAAAGCCGGTTACGTGATTCGCCGGATTTTGCGCCGCGCCGTTCGTTACGGATATACGTTCCTGGGACAAAAAAAGGCATTCATGTACAAACTGCTTCCCGCCTTAATTGATTCGATGGGAGATGCTTATCCCGAATTAGTCGCTCAAAGGGATTTGATTGAAAAAGTAATTAAAGAAGAAGAAGATTCTTTCTTGCGGACGCTTGAAACCGGTATTAAATTGTTGGATAAAAAAGTGCAGGAAGCTAAAGCCGCAAATAAAACGGTTTTGGACGGCGCCGACGCTTTTACCTTATATGACACCTATGGATTCCCCTTGGATTTGACGGAATTGATTCTCCGGGAACAGAATATGGAAGTGGAAAAATCCGGTTTTGATACGGAAATGCAAAAGCAAAAGGAACGCGCCCGGAATGCGGCGGCTGTGGAAACCGGCGACTGGACAACGTTGAAAGAGGGAGAACCTGAATTTGTCGGTTATGACTCAACAACGGCCCGGGTACAAATTCTCCGTTACCGGAAAGTGAAACAAAAGAATGCCGAATATTATCAGATTGTATTGGACAAAACGCCTTTCTATGCTGAAATGGGAGGCCAAGTCGGCGATAGCGGTCAATTGATTGATTCGAAAGGAAGAAGTATTGCCATTTTCGATACCAAACGGGAAAACAACCTGGCGGTTCATTTGGCCAATCAATTGCCGGAAGATTTGCAGGAAACTTTTACGGCGGAAATTGATGTTAAAAAGAGACGGGCAAGCGAAGCCAATCACACAGCTACTCACTTGTTGCACGAGGCTTTACGTCAAGTGTTGGGGACACATGTAGAACAAAAAGGTTCTTTTGTTTCTCCGGAGGTTTTGCGTTTTGACTTTTCGCATTTTCAAAAAGTAACGGATGAACAAATCCGCGAAGTAGAACGGATTGTCACCGCCAGGATTCGGGAAAATATCGCTTTGGATGAAAAGCGGCACGTGCCGATTGCGGAAGCCAAGAAGTTAGGAGCTATGGCTTTGTTCGGAGAAAAATACGGGGAAGATGTACGTGTGGTAAAATTCGGTTCGTCAGTGGAATTGTGCGGGGGCACTCACATCTCTTCTACGGGTTGCATCGGCAGTTTCCGCGTTATTGGAGAGTCTTCGATTGCCGCCGGAATCCGCCGGATTGAAGCCATTACGGCGGAAACGGTAGAAAATTTCTATTATTTGCAGCAGGATATGCTTCGGGATGCGAGGGCTTTGTTGAACAATACGCCGGATTTGATGCAGGCCTTGAAGAAATTCTTTGAGGAAAATGCCGATTTGAAAAAACAGGTGGAAGAATATGTGAAAGAAAAAATCGTATCTGTTAAAAAGCAGGTCATTGAAAATAAGCAACAAGTCAACGGAGTCACTCTTTTTGTCGTGAAAGGGCCTTTCCCTGCCGAGATTGTAAAAGATATAGCGTTCCAATTGAAAGGAGAATTTCCCGAAAAGACGTATTTTGTAGCCGCTACGGCTTCCGAAGGCAAACCCTTATTGACGGTAATGATTAGCGACGATTTGGTAAAAACCGGATTGAATGCCGGACAAATTGTTCGCGAGGCAGCCAAACATATCAAAGGCGGCGGCGGCGGCCAACCGCATTTTGCTACGGCCGGCGGAAAAGACGTAGAAGGTCTGACGGTTGCCTTGGAAGAAATGATTCATAAACTATGAGCTATTTTAACGAATTGGATTGCGCGATTACGGTTTGCGACACGCAAGGGACAGTGATTTATTGCAACGAAAAGTCGCAACAAACGTTTGCGAAATACGGCGACTTGACAGGTAAAAACTTGCAAGACTGTCATCCTCCGAAAGCGTGGGAGAAAATTCAGCAGTTGTTGCAGACCGGCGAAAGCAATGTTTATTCCATTGAAAAAAACGGACAGAAGAAAATTATTTATCAAACGCCCTGGCGCGAGAATGGCGAATTAAAAGGATTGATAGAATTTTCGTTTGTGGTTCCGTTTGAGATGCCGCATTTTGTACGGTAAAAAGATACGAGGTTGCGTTTCTACTCTCGTTTATCTAACGATATGGAAACGCAACCTCGAAAATTTAACCGCTAACTATCTCACCCTGTTTTTATTTTTCACCGGTTGGAATTCTGCTCCCTAATGAATCAAGGGTATAAACAACCGGTTCAATCATAAATATTGATTGAATCATAAGTACCGTTTCAGCGGCCAACTACCTTCGGCAAATGACCACGTATTTGGCAGTGCTGTCAGAGTCCAATGTATTAAATACCCAAAGCTGTCCGCTTATGTACACGTACTCCCTATTATTGTTGACTGCATTGCGCCAGACTCTGGTCACGTCTATATATTTCTTGTACCACATTTTGTCCGTCACGGCGTGGGCCATCTTATCCCATGAAACAGCCTCATATCCGTCGTTGCACAACCCTTTGTCTTTAAAGGTCCCCGAAGCGTGGCCCCTACTATAACACCATCCATCCGTCCCCAGGACTGTCGTGCAGCAGTTCTTGTCTGAGACAACCACATCTAGTGTCGCGTATTTCTGGATGCCATTATAATCTGTATAGGACGCAGCGATCTGAGCCGTAGCGAAACTTCCATACACAATACTTTCTACGCTCGAACTGAACGTCACGTCGAAGTTCTGCGTACTACTACCCGAACCCGAGTTTGCAGAAGGCGCACTGACATCCGAAATAATACCCCTGGGGTCATCCAATACTTCAAAGGACAGATTTGTAAATGAATTACCATAATTGAATGTGTAGGTCATTGTATGTGTATCTGCAAAAGCATTCGTCCGACTGGTAAGCGTGCCGCTTTGCGCTACATCATAACAAGTCACCCCCGTAACGGTATAAGCAGAGTTGGTCGGCGGTGTAGTCGCAACCGTAACCGTAACGATGTTGCTTTCTACGCCGGTAGGTGAATAGCAATTTTTGGCTACTACTTTTACCTTATACGTTCCTGCACTTGGAAAAACAATCGTTTTCGAAGGCGTATCATATTCAGTTGTTCCTTGAGGCTCATACGTATCGTTATCAGCGCCTGTCCGGTACCATTCGTAGGTTTTTTTGTTTGACGGATCTACATTATAACAGTTGCTTCCATCACTTAACAGTTCAAACAGAGCGCTTCCACTACTGCCGATAATCAGGGTAGATGTTTTTGCGGTCAAGACTACATTCTGTATCCGTACACAAACGGCATCGCAGTCACCGGCGGCGGCGCTTGCACCCGAGATGGTTTGCCAATTTTCCCCGTCCCATACATACACGCCCTGGGGAATTCCTTCGATTCCTTTTGAATTGTAAACAATCGTGCCGGTCAAAGCGACATTCGTATCATCATCCGTTCCGGCAGTGATGCCTGCAAAACCGTTTGCACCTGTAGGTATTTTACCTAAATCAATGATTTCCACATTGGAAAGGACAAGCCCTCCCTTTACGGTACTGTTCAAATCAAGGATAGCGCCGGCTTGCGGATCATTGACTCCACCGATCGTTACTTGTGCCTGTAGCCCGAAAGGCAA
>JAISKT010000190.1 GCA_031261295.1 Candidatus Symbiothrix sp.
TTAATTTCTTTACGCGAACAACCATTGGTAATTTCACAAGTGTAAGTGCCATAATCGGTGGCCAGATAGCTGTCCTTGAATTCCGTTTTGTTTGAATTTGTTTGGAGAGGATTACCGTCTTTATACCAGATATAATTAAACGGAGCGCTACCTTGATTGACTACCACTTCCAATTTTTTACCACTTCCAACGTCACCGACGAAAGAAGCTTGTGTAGCAGAAGCTTCCAAAACTACGCAAGGGGAAGCAGAAGCGCCCATTCTACTCCAACTTCCGTTTGACCATACATAAATACCTTTCCCACTTAACCCATTGGTCATATCGTCGGTGTCGTGATAAACAGCCATTCCTTCCACTCCTGTTTCATTTCCTTCTACCGGCGCCCATACGGTAGCGTCTGTTAATGTCACGCGCGGTAAAAGAAGACCCAAGTTACCATTGGATTGCAAATCCAGGATAGACCCAGGCGTAGGATCATATTCACTCCCGATAGTCACTTGTGCATTCACACTTGCTGCACCCATAACGATGAGTGCCAGCATTAAAAAAAGATTTTTTTTCATTTTCATTGAATTTATAAATTTATTAATAGTTGATTTTTTAAGTAAGGATAAAGACAATAAGTATCTTAAGCTTCTTAAGCTTCTTAAGTAGCTTAAGAAGCTTAAGATACTTATAACTGCCTTTACCCTATGAGTTTAAGCGGGCAAATTCAATAACTAAAAAATGAGAGGGAAAAAATATTGAATAGAACTTGCCCGCTAATATTTATCTATGGGGGATTTATCATACAATAAAAGTATTTATTGCTTCCAAGTCCCATGAGAAGCGGTTATTTAAAATAAAAAAACGTGGGACTTAAACTTTATTTGTCTCTGAGGTTCTGAACTACCCGTACATACAAATAAGTTTGGCCCACGATTACTCGCGAGCGTTTACTAACTTACTCTTGTATGTACAGAAATTGTTCAGATTTCAGAGACAAGAATAAAAGCTGTAACGCTTTTTTAATGAATTATGTCTTTATAAACTGTTTTCTATTTTGTCATAAACCCTTTTTATCGTTTATTTAATAGGCAAAATTAATATCTTTTTTCGGATAAACCAAGGAATTACCAAAAATTAACGAAAACGCTAATCAATTAAATAAAAAGAGGTTGATTTTTTTTGAAATTCAACCTCTTAAATAAAATAATTAACGTATATTGTAATCAGTTATTATACAATACCTTGCTGCATCATCGCGCGGGCTACTTTCATAAATCCTGCGATATTGGCGCCTTTTACGTAATTGATATACCCATTGGGTTGCTTGCCGTAAATCACACATTGTTCGTGAATGTCATTCATGATTTGGTGCAGTTTGGCATCCACTTCCGCAGCAGTCCAGGAAATGTGCATGGCATTTTGTGTCATTTCCAGTCCGGAAGTAGCTACGCCGCCCGCATTCACCGCTTTACCGGGACCGAACATTACGCCTTTTTCCACAAATAAATCCACCGCTTCGTTGGTACATCCCATATTGGAAATTTCCCCGACGCAGGTTACGCCATTATTGATTAAGGTACGGGCATCATTTTCGTCCAATTCGTTTTGGATGGCGCAAGGCAAGGCAATGTCCACTTTTTGTTGCCAGGGACGTTTACCCGGGAAAAATTCCGCTCCGTATTTTTTAGCATAAGGAGCGACAATGTCTTCTCCCGTAGCGCGAAGGTCAAGCATATAATCAATTTTTTCTCCTGAAATGCCGTTCGGGTCATATATATATCCGTCAGGGCCGGAGATGGTAACGACTTTTCCACCTAATTCGCTGGCTTTCAAAGCAGCACCCCAAGCCACATTCCCGAAACCGGAAATGGCTATCGTTTTGCCTTTGATGTCCAAGCCTTTTTCTTTCAACATATTCACTACGAAATAGATTCCGCCGAATCCGGTAGCTTCGGGACGAATAAGCGAACCGCCGTAATCCAAGCCTTTTCCGGTGAGTGTTCCGGTATTTTCACGCGCCAGTTTTTTGTACATGCCGTACATGTAACCGATTTCGCGTCCGCCTACGCCAATATCTCCGGCAGGAACGTCGGTGTCGGGGCCGATATGCCGCCACAATTCCAACATAAAGGCTTGGCAGAAACGCATCACTTCGGCATTGGATTTGCCGCGGATGCTGAAATCGGAACCGCCTTTTCCGCCGCCCATCGGCAGGGTAGTCAGTGCGTTTTTGAACGTTTGTTCAAATCCCAAAAATTTTAATGTGGATAAAGTAACGGAAGCATGGAAACGGATTCCGCCTTTGTACGGGCCAATGGCATTATTGAATTGCACCCGGTAGCCCAAATTTACTTGTACATTTCCGCTATCGTCCACCCAAGGCACTTTAAAGGTAAAAATGCGATCCGGCTCGACTAATCTTTCGATGAGAGCAGCCTTTTCAAACTCCGGATGTTCATTATAAACATCTTCTATGGAATGTAGAACTTCTTTTACGGCTTGCAAGTACTCATGCTCGCCGGGATGTTTTGCTTCAAGCGACTGAAGAATCAGTTCAGTTTTCATGGTTTTATAATTTTTTAATAATAAAATGTCAGTATTACAGGGGGCAATCCCCCTTTTACGCGACAAAATTACAAAATCAAACCCAAACCAGCAACAAAAAATCAAAAAAAGAGACTGTATTTTATTCCAAATTTTATACAGGCTGTCATTATGTGAAAATTAAATTCTCAAAATGATTTTATATGCCATTTTTTTCCCTATCCTGCTAATTATTGATTAGGAAAAATGAACATTAATTTTCTTACTGCCTTAAGTGATAAATAAAATTGAAATTATTGAAAAAACCGGGAAAATGAAGCCGGTTTAAAGCCGATTGATCCGGAAGATCATCTATAACTTTGCCGCTTCAAATCGTTAGAGAAACTTATCTAAATTTTCAATAACAAAAAATATCTAAAATGAAAATAAAATTAGTATTTGTGTCACTTTTTATCTCCCTTGTATTCCTGTCATGAATTTAGTTAAAATAATAGTAATAATAAATATATCAAAAATGAAACAACCAATGCGTATAGGCACAGGCCTATTTTTCTTGATGGGAATGTTATTTCTATCTTCTTTCTCGCTTTTTGCGCAAACTTCGACAAAAGACTCAATAGGCTCAGACGATCCCGGTCGATTGAAAATAATTGTATATACAGGCGACACCGATTATTGGGGCCCGGACGGCGCTCAATGGGATGGCATTCATGGAGCCAAAAGAGGTCAAATGCAGATTTTCAGGGGAGGAAAGAGCCAGTTTGACCGGGCGGAAGAGATACTTACGATCGGACTGAAAGATAAGCTTAGCCCGGCCAAGTATGTAATTGCAATGTCACCAAATAATATGGATAAACATATTAACAACTCTTTGAGTTATGCACGCAGTAATCCGGAGGCCTACCCGGGTTATAACGAAGGAAACAATCTGTTCGGCGTTGCGTTTGACCAGGTTATAGATAGCTTAGTAATTAACACCGGTACGGAACAGAAGATAATCAAAAAATTCCGGGGTAGTTATACTTATACCGATTCGAATCTACAGTCTGCAACTACTTCTTTTACTGTTATATGGACGATTAGTTACAATACTACCCTGCCTGATATTGTAAAGATGACTGCAGAGGTGGATGCAAGGACGCTTCCTTCATCTGTAGAAATCACTTTAGGTTATGGCTTTAACTCCCACGTGAATGGAAGCCTTTATTCCGCTGCCTACATATTGCCGAATACCGACTTTAATGGTATGCAGGACTTTTACAGGGCGCGATTATATCAAGACCAGATACAAAATGTACATCTGGTAGGTGTAAAGAATGCTGCATTCCCCGGCGCTTTTTTTGGTTATTTCCAGATAGATAAGCCTTTCAATAAAGGGTGTTCTACCCATTCGGCGTTCACCCATAGTTATATGGTGGTCGCACAAGATAAAAATTTATTTAATTTTGGTCCATACCAGATACTCCAGCCCACGAGTATCAATCATAATCTTGGGAGCGCCGTTGCTTACAATATAGAACCGGGAAAAATTACTACGATAAATACCGGTATGACTTTTTCGGCTAATCAGACCGGTGAATTACAATATTCATGGAATAGCGCCTTTGAAAACTTGGATAAAACGATTCCACTTGCTGTCGGTGGTGTGGATACGAATTTGTTTTTACGGTATAAAAGCAACAGTGATACTAGCGCAATCGATTTAGGATTCCGGGTAAACCTGCCGAACCATGTCAAACTGAACGGCGATTCCGAATCCTTAGGTTTTAACTCTTTCACCTCCACAGCAAGTCCGGACAGCAGCGCCTACTCTGCCATAGCCAATATAGACGCTTATCCTGCAGTTGGTAATATAAGAATACCTGTCCATGTAAGTACCTACGGACGATATGTCATTGACACCTATTCAATTTCCAATACGAATAATACATCGCCTCTGGGTAGTTCCGCCACATTAAACATCACGTCATCCGTTGGCTACCAGAGTACGGCCGGGGTTACGATATCAAGAGGGAAGAGCGCAACGTATATGGTAAAACTTCCGGACGGAGTGTCGGCTAACGGCGATTTGACCGTAAACGTAACATACGAAGGAGATAAAGCTTCTTTTTCATCGCTACCGGCCACAGTTGTTATTCCCGACGGGGAAAACAGCGCCCTGCTTGTTATAAGCGTTTCCCCTTCGGCTGCCGATGGGGCACATATTACGGCAATCCTGGCAAATACCAATCATTCGCTCGTGACGATAGATACCCGCAAGCAAGTGACGGTAACTGTTACGGATAAGTTGGTTGGCAAATTAAGCTATTCGTGGGATCATAGCTGGCCGACACCACCGGATAGTATTATGGAGTTTATCGATGGCGTCAAAGATGTAAATTTGTATTTACGCTATGACAATGACAATGCAGATGCTATAACCGGTTTGAAATTTCAGCTTAATTTACCGAAGGGAATTACGGTTAACGACGATTCTAAACACGAATCCTTTAGCAGTTTCGCAACATCGGCAACAGTTGGAAGTGTATCTTACGATGTGACAGCCGATATAAACGCTAATATGATCGGTAAGGTAACGGCGCCTGTTCGTGTGAGTTCGTATGGTCAATTTGTCATTGATGGAGGTTCATTTTCCAATATGGTACAAACCAATCCGCTAAGTGATCCTGCTACACTTACCGTCTCAACAACGGTTGGATACACTACAGATTTTGCTACGGTAGCGAAAGGAAAAACCATCGCGCTAACGGTAAAGCTTCCTGACGGAGTGGTAGCTAACGGCAATTTAACCATCAATGTAGATTATACGGGAGATAAGGACGCTTTTGTATCGCTGCCGGATGTGGTTGTGATTCAGGATGGGAAAAATAGCGCCTCGCTCTATCTGACCGCTTTTGATTCGGCTACCGCAGGAAACCAGGTGACCGCTAAATTATACAATCCCGGTAATCCGTTTGTAACAGTCTCTTCCAACAATGAGGTAACGGTAACTGTCAAGGATCCCAAGTATCTGCTTCCGGTCAATCGAATTCCGGCTTATTTAAAATAATTCTTAAGTCTCTTAAGAATCTTAAGAGGCTTAAAACTCTTAAATAATATTTTAAACTCGATTGTATTCCATTTATTTGTTTTAATTTTGCGGGCAGTGAACAGCTTCTAAATTCACTGCTCGCAAAATAATATATAATGTCATGGAACACAAAATTGATATGAAACAATTGGTATTGAAAGATACCTCTTTTGCTAACTTGATGAACAAACGGATACTCAACGTTTTACTTATTGCCACCCGGTACGATGCGTTTATGCTGGAAGACGATGGCCGCATTGATGAACAGATTTTTAACGAATACACTTCCCTCAGTTTAAGGTATCCACCCAGGTTTACCCAGGTTTCAACCGAAAAAGAAGCACTCTCGGCTATGGAACAAATCCATTTCGACTTGGTCATTTGCATGCCCAATATGGACGACGTGGATACTTTTGCCACTGCCAATCACATCAAATCTCATTCTCCCGAAATACCTATTGTCGTATTAACGCCTTTTTCAAGGGAAATCACCCGGCGCATATCCAACGAAGATTTATCGTCCATTGATTATGTTTTTTCCTGGTTGGGCAATGCCGAATTGCTTTTGGCCATCATCAAATTGTTGGAAGACCGGATGAATGTAAACGACGACATCGAATCAGTGGGCGTGCAAACCATTCTGTTGGTGGAAGATTCCATTCGATTTTATTCTTCCGCTTTGCCTCACTTGTATAAATTTGTTTTGCAGCAGTCGAAAGAATTTTCAAAGGAAGCCCTGAATGCCCACCAGCAAACGTTGCGGATGCGGGGGCGTCCCAAAATCCTGCTGGCCCGTTCCTACGAAGAAGCGGAAGCGCTGTACGACAAATACAAAGACCATACGCTGGGGATCGTTTGCGATATGAGTTTTAGCCGGAAAGGGAAAAAAGACAGTTTGGCCGGTTACAAATTCGGTTGCAAAGTGCGGAACGAAGACCGTTTTGTCCCCATCATTTTTGATTCTTCCGAAACAGCCAATAAAATTTATGCCGATGAACTCAAATGCAGTTTTGTAGATAAAAACTCCAAAACGTTTCCACAGGATTTGCGGAAAGAAATCATGAATAATTTCGGCTTCGGCGATTTTGTGATTATCAATCCCAAGACCAAAGAGGAAATCATGCGGATAAAATCGTTGAAAGACCTGCAAAATAAAGTGTTCTACATTCCGGACGATTCGCTGGTATATCACTTGTCGCGCAATCACTTTTCCCGTTTTTTCTATTCCCGCGCCATTTTCCCGATTGCCGAATTTTTGAAAGGCATCGATGTCTCGGATTATAAGGATATGCATGAAGCGCGCCAGGTTATTTTTGACGCCATTGTGGGTTACCGTCAAATGAAAAATTCGGGAATAGTGGCGGTTTTTGAAAAAGACCGTTTCGATGAATATTCCAATTTTGCCCGGATAGGCGAAAATTCCTTGGGTGGAAAAGGCCGGGGATTGGCTTTTATGGGACAAATGATTAAACGCAAGTCTGTTGAGTTGGAAGACAAATTTCTGAATGCCCGGGTCCGGATTCCCAAAACGGTAGTCCTGGCGACGGATATTTTCGACGAGTTCATGGAATCCAACGACTTGTACGAAATTGCCTTGCAGGACTTACCGGACGAAGACATTCTCCGTTATTTCCTGAAAGCCAGCCTTCCGAAACGATTGATAGATGACTTGGTCGCTTTTTTCCGCGCCGTGAAAACCCCGATAGCCGTGCGTTCTTCCAGCTTGTTGGAAGATGCGCATTACCAGCCTTTTGCCGGAATTTACAGCACCTATATGATTCCGAATATGGACGACCAATACGAGATGTTGGAAAAATTGAGCAATGCTGTCAAAGGAGTGTATGCTTCCGTCTTTTTCAAAGACAGCAAATCGTATATGGCTGCCACTCAAAATTTGATTGACCAGGAAAAAATGGCCATTGTGCTTCAAGAAGTAATCGGACAAACCTACGGTGAACGCTTTTACCCGACGATTTCGGGTGTGGCCCGTTCCCTGAATTTTTATCCGGTAGGCGATGAAAAACCGGAAGACGGCATTGCGAATGTGGCTTTAGGTTTAGGAAAATATACGGTGGACGGAGGCGTCACCCTTCGTTTTTCTCCGCGCCATCCCCACTCCATTTTGCAGACCAGCACAATGGATTATGCTTTGAAAGAAACGCAAACTCAATTTTATGCCTTGAATCTCAAATCGTTGGCTTCCGACCATCTCTCCACCGATGATGCGTATAACCTTTTGAAATTGCCGGTGAAAGACGCGGATGAAGACGGCAGTTTGCAATATATATCTTCTACTTACGATGCTTCCGACCAGCTTTTGCTGGACGGTTATTATCCCGGCAAAAACCGGAAAGTTATTACGTTTTCGGGCGTATTGCAACACGAGGTTTTTCCGTTGGCCGAAATTTTAGATTATGTTTTGAAATTGGGACAGGAAGAAATGGGCCGTCCGGTAGAAATCGAGTTTGCCGTTAATCTGGAGAAAAATGAGGAAAAGAAAGTAGAAGGAACTTTTTATCTTTTGCAAATCCGTCCGATTGTGGACAGCAAGGAAATGATGGAAGAAGATTTGACGAAAATCCGGGAAGAAGATACCTTATTATATTCCAAACATGCGTTGGGACATGGTATTTTCAATGATGTCGTGGATGTTATTTATGTAAAAACGGAAGGGTTCAACGCCGCCCACAATCCGGCGATTGTATCTGATGTTGAAAAATTGAACAAGCAATTGATCGAAGAAGAAAAAAACTACATTTTGATTGGTCCCGGCCGATGGGGCAGCAGCGACCCCTGGTTGGGTATCCCGGTCAAATGGTCGCAAATCTCCAATGCAAGGCTGATTGTAGAATCCGGATTGGAAAACTACCGGATTGAACCCAGCCAGGGGACGCATTTTTTCCACAACCTAACGTCTTTCGGAGTCGGTTATTTCACAATCAATCCGTATCTGAAAGACGGGGTTTTTGATGAGGCTTTTTTGAATGCCCAGCCGGCGGTGCAGGAAACGAGCTACTTAAGGCATGTACGCCTGGAGCGGCCGGCGGTGATTAAGATTGACGGGAAAAGGAATATCGGGGTGGTGATGAAGCCTTAGTAATATTATTTGAAAAAAGATAGTTATGCATGCACTTCATTTGCCTTTTGAAACCATTACAAAAGAAAAACTCATCGCGGAAGAGTTTATTACCGGTTCCGGTTCGAATCGCCAATACATCCGTTTGAAAAGCGAAAACCGGTCGCTGATTGCCGTCGTTGGTGAATCTATCGAGGAAAATATCGCTTTTATTGAATTGACGAAACATTTCCGGAAACAACACTTGCCCGTTCCCGAACTTTTGTATGTGTCGGAAGATAAATCCCAATACCTGTTGCAGGATTTGGGCGATTTGTCGTTGTTCAACTACATCCGGCAAGGTCGGGAAAGTGGAAATTTCGGCGAAGACGAACGGAAAATGTTAGCCCAAACAATTAAGGAATTGGCACGAATACAATTTGAAGGCGCCAAAGGATTGGATTTTTCGGTTTGTTATCCGCAGCCGGAATTTGATAAACGCACGGTTTTGTGGGATTTGAATTATTTCAAGTATTGTTTCCTGAAACCTTCGGGTGTTTCCTTTTTAGAAAATAAGCTGGAAGATGATTTTGAGGCGATGGCTGCGGTATTGTTGCAAAATCCGACGGACACTTTTCTCTATCGTGATTTTCAGTCGCGCAATGTGATGATATCCAATGAGCAACCTTATTTTATTGATTATCAGGGAGGCCGAAAAGGCCCCATCTATTACGATGTCGCTTCCTTCCTTTGGCAGGCAAAAGCCAATTTTCCGAAGGAATTGCGGGAAGAACTCCTGAATGTTTATCTGTCTGAAATACAGAAACATATAAATGTAAACGAACAAGATTTCAAGGAACAGTTAAAGCATTTCGTGTTATTCCGGACATTACAGGTGCTTGGCGCCTACGGCTACAGAGGATATTTTGAAAAGAAAGCCCATTTTATCGAGAGTATTCCTTTTGCTATCCGGAATTTACAGAATTTATTGCGGGAAGATTACGTCGAATATCCTTATTTATGTAAGATATTGCAAGAAGTCTGCCGGTTGGATAAATTTCAGAAAAAAAACAGGGTAAAAAGTGATTCCCCGCTGCAAATTGAGGTGTATAGTTTTTCGTACAAGAAAGGCATTCCCGAAGATGCGTCGGGAAATGGCGGAGGATACGTATTCGATTGCCGCGCTATTCACAATCCGGGCAGGTATGACGAATATAAGCAGTTGACGGGCTTGGATAAACCGGTCATTGATTTCCTGGAAAAAGACGGAGAGATAATCCCATTCCTTGAAAATGTTTACGCATTGGCAGACAAGCATATTCACCGTTATATTGAGCGTGGATTTACCAACCTGCAATTTTCTTTTGGTTGCACAGGCGGACAGCATCGTTCGGTGTATTCGGCGCAACATCTGGCGGAATATATCGCCCGTAAATACAAGGTGAAAGTAAAATTGAACCACCGGGAAATGACTATTTTTTCAAACTTCAACGTATGAAAGCCCTGATATTTGCAGCGGGACTGGGTTCCCGCCTTAAACCCATTACGGATACGATTCCCAAGGCATTGGTTCCTGTCGGTGGAAAGCCGCTGTTGGAGCATATTGTCCTCAAATTGAAAAATTCAGGATTCGACGAAATCATTATCAATGTGCATCATTTTGCCGGTCAGATTATTGATTTCCTGAAATTGAATAACCACTTTGGTATTCGTATTGAAATTTCGGACGAAAGGGATTTATTACTCGATACAGGTGGAGGCATCAAACAGGCGGCTTCTTTTTTCGATGACGGAAAACCGTTTTTAGTGCACAATGTCGATATTTTATCCAATCCGGATTTGGCGGACATGTACCGGAGCGCTTTAGAAAACAAGGCCATGGCAACGCTTCTTGTCAGCGAAAGGCCTTCCTCCCGGCATTTGTTATTCGACGAACAAGAAAACCTTTGCGGTTGGCTCAACGAGCAAACGGGAGAAACCAAATCACCGTACAGCGACTTTCACTCGGAGAATTATCGTAAACTTGCCTTTGGCGGGATTCATGTGATTTCACCCGCCATTTTTCCGTTGATGGATAAGTGGAACGGCAAATTTTCAATTATTGATTTTTATCTTTCCGTATGTAATACAACGGCTATTCGCGCTTATACGACAGAAAATTTGCAATTGATTGATGTCGGGAAACAGGATACCTTAAAAAAAGCGGAAGAATTTTTACAGATATACGAAAAATAGATAAATATATGATATCCATCCGACTCGCAAGTCATCAACTTTTGAACACAACATTACAATCCCCGAAAGCCGTCGTTTCGTGGCTGGGAGCCATCCAGGCGCAGGATTATAATATGGCCAAATGGGCCGTCGGCATACGCTTGCCGGAAAGTACGGACAAAGCGGTAGAAGCGGCATTCAACAACGGCGACTTTCTTCGCACACATGTCTTGCGCCCGACCTGGCATTTTGTTTCCCCTGAAAATATCCGGTGGATGCTGGCATTATCGGCTGAACGGATCAAATCGTCTTCCCGCGCAAGAGACCGGGATTTGGAGATTACCGAAGAACTTTACAGCAAAACCAATCACGTGATTGAGAAAGCTTTGGAAGGGAATAGACAGCTTACGCGCGAAGACTTGGGAACGGAATTGGAAAACGCAAAAATCCCGGTCAATTCGGCCCGTTTAGTGCATTTCATGATGCGGGCGGAAGTGGAAGGCATTGTTTGCAGCGGCGCTATGCAAGGGAAAGCACATACATATACTTTATTGGAAGAACGTGTTCCGCCTGTCAAGTCCTTATCCAAGGAAGAAGCTTTGGCAAAATTGGCTCAAATCTATTTTACAAGCCACTGTCCGGCCACGTTGTCCGATTTTGTCTGGTGGTCGGGATTGTCGCAATTGGAAGCGAAAAAAGGCTTGGAAGCCGTAAAATCCAATTTTATTCCGGAAGAAATCAACGGGCAAACGTATTGGCTGGCGGATGTATTTCGGAATGTACCCATTGCAGATGAATGTGTCCGGTTGTTGCCTGCTTTCGACGAATACATTATCAGTTACAGGGATCGCCGGGCGGTTCTTCCTTCGGAAAACCACAGTAAAGCCATTTCGAGCAACGGTATTTTCCGTCCGACCATTCTGGCAAACGGGCAAATCATCGGACTTTGGAAAAAATCCACTTCCAAAGCGCGACCGGTTGGGTTTGATTTTTTTGAACAACCGGACGATGCTACCAAAAGTCTGGCGGATAAAGCGGCCAATGATTTCAAACTGTTTTTAGAAAAATAAATCGAATAGAATGCCGGAAATTGTAAAAATAATAGAAGATCCTCAATTGGGCGAAGTGTTGTTCCGGAAGAATAACAACGCCAAAAAATACATTATCCGTATCAAACAAAACCGGGTGACTGTAACAATTCCTTACCGGGGTTCTTACAAAGAGGCCTCCATATTTTTCGAGAAAAACCGGACGCTGGTTATCCAAAAGTCAACCGAATTGAAATCAAATCCTCCGGACAATTCTTACCGACAAGATGCCGTATTAAGGCATCAGGCACAACTGTTTTTACCTGAAGAATTGGAACGGTTAGCCAAAGAACACGGTTTTGTTTACCAGGAAGTAAAAATAAGAAAGAGCCGGACTCGTTGGGGTTCCTGCTCTTCCAAACGGACAATCAGTTTGTCCATTTACCTGATGTCGTTGCCCCCGCATTTAATCGAATATGTATTACTGCACGAACTCTGCCATACAATTGAAATGAATCACAGCCCGGCTTTCTGGTCGCTCATGGACAAACATACCGGCGGAAAATCAAAAGAACTGAAGAAAGAACTTCGAAATTACCATGCCATCGGGCAATAAGACGGGATTTATTTCATTACCTTCTTCGCCCATCCGGAGCTACCTTTTACAATCACTATCCTGTCCTGAATTTGCTCAACGGTGAAAACACATTCGCCTATGGTTTTTTCATTGTGGTATAAAAGATTGCCGGTAACGGAATAGACGCTGATTTTTTCCGAAACAGGACTATTTACCCTCAAATCATTATTTTTCAGACTTACCGTTATTTTAGATAATTCTACCACAGGAATAGCGACACCGGATTCTTCGATATTCAAAAAGTCCCGCCAAACGTAAGCTGCTTGATAAGCGTTTTTTGTCCCGCCGGGAACTTTCAACAGGCAATTTTTTTTGTCAACGCCATAAAAAATTTCATTTTCCAATGCCAATGGAGTTGCCCGGAAAACCATTATTTCTTGTAAATCGTAACAATAATTAAAAGCGCCGTAGCCAATATCCGTCACGCTATTGGGAATGGAAATAGAAGGCAAATTAGTGCAATTCGCAAAAGCAAAGTCGTCAATGGCTGTCAGGTTTTCCGGCAAGCCGACCGAATTCAAGTTAGAACAATAGGCAAAAGCCATATTGTCAATGCGGGTTACACTGTTGGGAATAATAGCTGAAGTGATAGTATGATTATTCTGGAAAACTCTCGAACCAATAGCGGTTATTTCTTCCGGAATCACTACGTTTCCTCCGCTTCCGTAATATCCCGTCAACACGCCGTTTTCATCAATTTCAAAGTCCGATGTATTTAAAAAGCTTTTCCAAACAGCCGCATTTTGATAGGCTTCCAAGGCGCCTGCCGGTACATTTAAGGTGCAATTTCGTTTATCGACTCCTTCAAAGACAGTTGGTGATATGGCCAATGGAGTTGTCCACTGAACCGTTATTTCCTGTAAAGAAATACAATAGGCAAAAGCATAATTGCCAATCGCTGTTACACTGCCGGGGATAGAAATGGAAAGTAAATTGTCGCAACCTGCAAAAACTTCCTTCCCAATAGCCGTTACTTCCTCCGGAATGACTACATTTCCACCGGTTCCATCGTAGGATATCAGTACTCCGTCTTTATCAATTTCAAAATCACCATTTACTGTTGCCCTTGCTGTTTGTATAAGCAACAAAACAAGTATTCCTGCTAAGTTTAATTTTTTCATCTTATGCCTTATATTAAATTATAGTGTGTCAGGAAAAGATATGGATATAGAATTTCAGTCATACAGATATAAGCGGAAAGTGAGGGATTCGAACCCCCGGTACAGTTACCCGTACACCGCATTTCGAGTGCGGCCCGATCGACCACTCCGGCAACTTTCCTTTGAACTATATGACAATATTTACAATTTTATTCGGTACGACAATTACTTTTTTAGGCGTTTTGCCTTCCAACCATTTCTGTGAACTGTCGTTGGCCAACACGGCTTTTTCGACTTCCGCCTGCGGGGAATCCACCGGAAAATCCAAGGTATAACGCGCTTTCCCATTGAAAGAAACCGTGTATTTTACCGAACTTTCTTTCAGGTATTCTTCGTTGTAATCGGGAAAATGCGCATCGCAAACCGTGGTTTTGTGTCCTAACCGGCGCCACAATTCTTCGGCGATATGCGGAGCAAAAGGTGCAATCACTACAACCAAATCACTTAAAACAGCGCGTTTGTTGCATTTCAATGCAGTCAATTCGTTCACGCAAATCATGAAAGCCGCTACGGAAGTATTGAATGAGAAATTCTCAATATCCTGACTGACTTTCTTGATTAATTTGTGGATGGATTTCAATTCGTCGGGAGTCGGCTGTTCTTCGGAAACGACAAAGTCATCGCCTTGGAAGAACAAGTTCCACAATTTACGCAAAAAACGCGAAACACCATCAATACCGTTCGTGTCCCAAGGTTTGGATTGTTCCAACGGCCCCAAAAACATTTCGTACAAACGCAAGGTATCGGCGCCGAATTTTTCCACGACATCATCGGGATTCACCACATTGAACATGGATTTGGACATCTTTTCGACTGCCCAACCGCAAACATATTTGCCGTCTTCGAGGATAAATTCGGCGGTTTTATATTCGGGATTCCAATTCCGGAAGGCTTCCAAATCCAGGATATCATTGGATACAAAATTGACATTCACATGGATAGGCGTCACATCGTATTGGTCTTTCAATCCGAGAGAAACAAATGTATTGGTGTTTTTAATCCGGTACACAAAATTGCTTCGTCCCTGAATCATTCCCTGATTAATCAGTTTTTTGAACGGCTCATCTTCGACAATAATCTTATGGTCGAACAAGAATTTATTCCAAAACCGGCTGTAAATCAAGTGTCCGGTGGCGTGTTCGGTTCCGCCGATATACAAATCGACATTGCGCCAGTATTCGTTGTCCTCTTTGCTCACTAAGCGCTCGCTGTTGTGCGGGTCTTCATAGCGCAAATAATACGCTGACGAACCGGCAAATCCCGGCATGGTAGCCAATTCCAACGGATACTCGTTTTCTGCTGTTTTTTTATTAGTGTCCATATTTTTGCAAAGTTAATAAATTCTTATTTCTGTTGCAAGTGTTTTATTCAATTCCAACCGTTTTCAACATCGTTTCGTACATTACGGCTTTGCGTTCCAAGGGCAAGGGATAGGCTCGCGAAGTCGAAGGCATACGAAAAAGTCGCATGGAACGGTTCTCAAACAAAAATTCTATGCTTTTGCCCACAGCCGGCTCTTCGACTTGCAATTGTGTACGTAGCGTGTCCATCGCTTTCTGTCCTGTAACGGCAATTGCCCGACAATCAGGAAGTTGCTGCAATAAAGCCGGCATATCAGTCGCTTCCACAATTTCGAGAAACTGGTCGGCGGCATTGTCTTTCAGGCGGCGTACAACGGTGGCGGTATCGAACAAAGCGATTCCTTTTTCGGTTAAAAAGCCGATAATACGCTCTTTGTTAAAAGCCTTGTGGGCCGTTTCTACAAAGTAATTTTTCTCGCCAAAAAAAATCAAACCCATCACACGCCACATATCGTTGTTGAGATTGGGATAGTAAAAATCCATCGACCAACGTTTGCGCGGTGGCGGAAAACTGCCCAACATCAACAGCCGGGCATCCTTCGGGAGGAAGGGCGTAAGCGGGTGGCGTTCTATGTTTGATATTTCTGTTGGCATAATTTTGAGTTTATGTTTATTAATTATTTCCCAATATTTCTATCATTGCCCAACGGTTTTTATAAATCGTTTTATACTGCGCAACCATTTCTTTCACAAGTTTTTCGCCATTGGGTATCTTTTTCATTAGTCGAAGCAATTGATTGACGTACTCATATTTATCACGTCCAAGATTATTTTCGGCATATTTATCGACTGCTTGCCGGAACAAAATTAGTGTTTTTTCAGGAAATTCATTGGCAAACCCCTTATGATATTTTTCAATGATTTCCGGTGAAGGGTGTTTTTCTATATAATTCAGCAGGCGTTCCGTAGCGTTTTCGGCAAACAATAAGTCGGCAATATTGCTTTTAAAAGAATTCCACTTATTACTTGGTTCTTCATAGAGTTTGAGCAATTTTTCTAAATTGACAGACCACTCTTCCGGAGTAAAAGTAGATTTGTAAATACGATACTGTTTTTCGTCAAATCGTTGATTGATAAACCCGAATGCAATTTTTCGGATAGTTGGTGTGTCTTTTTCTTTTTGAGCAATTGTTAAAAAATATTCGTTCCAATCTCGAAGATAGTTCGGATTCCTTTTTAATATATAGTCTGTAATCAGCTTTTTTGCCTCTGAATATTTTTTTTCGGCTATCCGTTTTTCTACCGTTTGTTTGCAGAATGATTCGATTAGCACGTTGCTTTCAATCAATTCTATGGCTTTATCGGGTTGTTTATTGTTGTTGTAAAAATCAATCATTCTCCGCAAGATTCTTTCTGCTTCGTAAGAAGTTTTATCTGTTTCATGCTTTAACAAAAGTTTTTGACTGTTAATAAATTCATCGGGATTGACTTGCGGAGCCAAATGTGCCAGCAAATTATTAAATTCATCTAAAAAATCTCCGTTGTGGTATTTTTTGTCCGTCATTTCTGTTTTGCAATAGTCGTATAAGGCTTTTGCATCCATCTTTCCGGCATCTGCCAAATTTTGCAACAGGTCAAAAAAATCGCTTTCACAATCAGGACTTATATAATCAAATATTTCACTGTCTTGCTGTTGAAGCCACGTTGCATATTCTCCGATACACGCCTTGCAAATTAAAACGGCTTCGGTGTAATTTTCTTGTTTTACAAAATTCTGCGCTTTTTTGTGCCATTCTTCCAAAATTTCCAAATCAAAACTTTCTTCGTATTCGTAATAATCTTCCATATCAAAAGATATATTACTCAATGCTTTACGTAAAATTGGGATATAAACATTTTCGTTTGACTTGCTCAATTTTCCTGCAAACGCCAACATAATGGCGTTGGTCAAATCTTCGCTGTATTTTGCTTTTTGTAGAACAAAAGTACGCAATTCGTCCAACGAAACATTCTTTAAAACATCTTCAGCCGTTGGTATTTGTGAGTTTGTTTTCGGAAGTTTTTCGGTTCTTTTTATATATTCTTTTATCGCCTCCTGTACATAACCAATGTGTTTACAAGGATAACGATCACTCGGACAGGTACACGAGAAATTCGTTGGCTTCAAATTTTCATTTAAAGTCATTTTAATGGTGTAAGCGCCATAATTTCCATGATATTTTGCTTGCCACCGATTTTCTGCTGTTTGTTGAATGTCAAAAATGTCTGTCATTTGTTTTCTCTGTTTTTAAAATCTATTTTCTGTTTATCAATTATGTAGCCAACACCAAAAAAGAGTGCAGCCGACAAAAACAATACCAGAGAAGCCACATTCCCAATGAACAACATTTTATATCCAAAGAATTTAGCAACAGCAATAATTACATAAATTATACAAGCCGTAACCATTATTTTTTCTAAAATATCTGTAATTTGATGCTTTTTATTGGATTTATACCAATCCACAAATCTATCATTATATTTCCCATCCATTGACTTTTGTTCTAATAAAAATTTAAAATATTTATTGGACTTTTTATACTTTTTCAATCTTCCAAAGCAAACACCTTTGTGAAAAATCATACTTTCAAAATACATTTTATACCATTTCGATTGCCCTTTAATTCTTTCCAAATCTTTTTCTACTTCGTCTAAAACCGAAAGCGCCTTAGTATAATATCCCTCTTGCTGTAAATGGTCTGCATATTTATACATCTTGATTGGAATCACAAATTCAACATCTTCTTTATGACCATTGCGTAACAAATCATTAAAGAAATCAATGTTTTCTTCGTATTTTTCAATCAATTTCAAAGATTCATTTTCCGTATCAAAAAATGTTTTTAATTTATTTTTTGTTGTCATACTTTACTATATTTTTAATCAACTCCTCCGCTCTCATCTCCATTTTCGTAAAAGCAAAGAGTTTCTTCCCTAAATCTTTGAGCGAAGCGCCAATATGATAAATCTCATTGTCTATCAATAGAAACCGGTCGTGAATATTGGCTCTTTCTGTTATCATTATTGGCGGATACTGCGCGTTGTGTTTTGTCAAATCAAGCTGTAATTGAGCGGAAATTTTTGCCGTATAGATAGTTGCATCCACTTCGGCATTGCGTTTTGTTAGCATTACTAAAACACTTTCATCCACATAATTATCAATCAGAACGATGCTTTTCTTAGCTCTTTTTATCAATTCTGCAACAAATTTATAGGCATCAAATATTTGTCCGTCATAAAATACATCTTCCACTGGCGGCAGTGCTGTTTTGACGAAAAAATCTATTTTCTTCTCGGTTTCCGTCATTCGGTATTCCAAGCGTTCAAATCGTTGACTTATGGCATAACCACGTAGAATATAATCTTTTAATACGCTATTTGCCCATCTTCTGAATAGAGTGGCATTCATAGAATTTACTCGATAGCCAACCAGGGCAAACGCACGAAAATTAAGGGCTCAAAAGTTGTTTTAAATAATTCATATCATAAGCGGCTTTGAGCCTTCTCTTTTTAAGAGAGAGTTTATCGTGTTGGTCATGAATGATTT
>JAISKT010000254.1 GCA_031261295.1 Candidatus Symbiothrix sp.
CGGATACGTTTTCGTAACCATGGTCCCAATACGGGGCGAACAAGCGGTAAAAGTGAATACAGCTACAACCGCAATCAGAAAGTGGAATTTGCATTTCATAAAGTAGATTTTATTTACAAGTGAATATAATTAATTCTGCAAATATAATCAATTTTCTAATCGAATACATATATCGGGGCTAATTGAACCTTTTTGCCACTGGTCGAGAGTTACAGTGAAAAACACCGGAAGCATTCTTCACTGTTGAGAGGCCGGTTTCGGTTACCATTACGATGTTAATACTTTAATTTCGCAGAGTAATTTTATTTATTACATTTTTCTTGGTTTTCTCAAAAATTGTTTGCATCTTTGCAGTGTAAGATTGTACTACTCGTGTAATTTTACATAGCCCCCCTTAGTTGAGAAATACTAAGGCTGACCCCTCAAAGGAAGAGGGGTTTATTTTTACTTAAATTATGGAAAACAAAAAACAAAAAGTCATTATCTATGTAGATGGATTCAATTTTTATTACGGATTGAAATCTAAAGGTTGGAGAAAATATTACTGGTTGAATGTCGTGTCATTTTTTGAACGACTATTAAAACCTTATCAAGAATTGGTTGAAGTGAATTATTTTTCTGCACGTCCTACTGATATTGGTAAAAACGAACGGCAAAATACATTTTTCTCTGCCAATTTGATGAATAATAAATTCAAATTATATCTGGGAAAATATCTTAAAAAAGAGATAAAATGTAAATACTGTAACCAAATAATACATACTTTCGAAGAAAAAGAAACCGATGTAAGAATTGCAACACAAATACTTTCGGATGCTTTTAACAAAAGATGCGATATCTCTATCCTCTGCTCTGCCGATAGTGATTTGGTTCCGCCAATAGAAAAAATAAAAGAAATAGATCCTTTCCATAAAGTTTTTGTTTTTTTTCCTCCCGATAGATTTTCTTCAAACCTTTATTCACTTGCCAGTGCTACAAAGCACTTGGGCGGTGCAAAAATGATATTTGACCAATGTATCTTACCTAATAAATTAGTTGGAATAAATGGATATACAATTGAAAAACCAATAAAATGGAAATAAATTTTCCAAAAATTATTTCCGTTTATTTTTATTTCTATCGAATTTTTCCTGTTTTTGCTAAAAATATTCAAAATATGGATGCAGATATTATCCCGAACAGGAAAATACATCATGGACATAATGTGAAACGATGGCGTGAAATGTTGGGCATTAAACAGGAAATCCTGGCAAAAGAATTGAATCTTTCCCAACAAGCGATTTCCAAGCTGGAAGCACAGGAAAAAATAGATGATGAAACCTTGGAAAAAATTGCGAAAGAACTGTCTGTTTCCGCGGAGGCTATCAAAAACTTTGATGAAGAAAAAGCTATTAATATTGTATCCAATACTTTTCAAGACGAATCATTTAAAGGAGGAGTTGTTACACAATATAATCCCACATTCAATCCATTAGATAAAGTTGTTGAACTCTACGACCAAATCATCAAAGGGAAAGACGAAAAAATAGCTTTATTGGAACAACTGCTAAAAGAAAAAAGATAATACCGGATATTTTGTATAGAATACAAAAAACTGCTACCTGAAAATACAGAATAGCAGTTTTTATTTTATAAAGCATTTATTTTAACCGAAAAACAATACTTGCATTGACTTGCCAAACAAATTTTGTCTGATTTTCTTGAATCGTTCCATTAGAAACATAGCTACCGGAAGAAAAATTACCGTCTGATACTTTGTATTGTTGAACTCCTGGCATACCGTACAATCGGAAACTGACTGTTTTGAGAACAGGAATATCAATTCCTGCTATTCCGTAAAAACTCGTTCCGCTGAATACAGTTGGACCGGTATCTAATTTTTTCTGCGCATTGCCGGTCAACCAATTCAAAGTAATCATATCCCAACGAATTCCGGTAAAGAGATATTTATGGAATGGGAAAATAAGAGCATCGGCAAACAAGCCAACGCTTTGCGTTTCCAAGTCATTCAATCCCTGAAAAGAGGCATCGAAAGAGTGGTAATCTGCACCGATTTTCAATTCAAACGGTCGTTGAAAGGCGGTAAAATTGGTCTGAATGGCTATTTCCGGACTAAACGTCTGATAATTAGTATAGCCACCGCCTACTCATATTGAAATACTCTCAAACACTTTGGTTTGCGCCATACTGAACATGCAGAGCAATACCAAATAACTTGTAATAATAATCTTTTTCATTTAATCTTAACTAATAACTATTGCTCCGGTGGATACACCACTGTCCAATTCATCCGCTGTAAATCTTCCAATGTTAATTGATAGCGATGCAAAATCGGCACATTATTACGGATTGTATCACAATTATCTCTTATATGCCAATCAACTAAATTGGCATAGTATCCAAAAGTCTCTGCATCCATAATCAAAAATTGCAGGAATGGAATTGCATTAAAATCAGTTTCCCAAGAATCGTTTAGACTACTAAAATAAAATAATGAATCAATAGGGATAGGTATTGAACCGACTCTACATTGAAACAATGTATCAGCGTTTGTAATGTGTCCAGACCAAAATGCTTGACATTCAATATATTTTCCCGATTTATTAACAAAAGCAATGTTACGATGTCCATTCTCATTATCCGGACAAGCATACAATATACTACATAAAAGCAGCATTGTCACTATTTTTAACTGTTTCATAATTTATCTTACTCTATGTTTTTTATAATATGCTCCATTACCAATACCTACCCCAATAGAACCTATACCAGGAATTGCCCACGATCCTACATAATCATACCATTTTGCACTTAAGCTTAAACTGTTTATCAATGCTTGATGTTCAGGATTATAGTAGTCATAATAAACATCGCGCGTTGCCGTATATTGACATCCATAGGATTACTCCAAAAATTCCAACCTTTATCAATTCCATTTGCTCGGTTATCACGATACTGAGCTTCCGTCTGATAAAAGCCATCAACATGTTCATTAAAATACATGAACGCTCTACGGTTCGCATCTTGCTCAAAAGGTTGATATCTATGATTACCATCCTTCATTGAGGCACTCATCAAACTGGGTATTGCCACTCTTGATAGATAGCCCCAACCCATTGATTGGCTTTGCAGATAGTGTCCATATTCATGTTGGAACAACGGATTGTTTGGGTCTGCTTGGATCGTGCGATTACCCATGATGAAACCGCCAATAGTTACACCGCTTTGTCCCCAATTATTACCACCTGTAACCGTTGCTCCACCCCAATAACCAACCCTGTCCACTTGACCGGCATAATTTGAAAATTGAGCATAAGAATAGCCAACGATTGTTTGCGGCAGTTCCCATGTGAAACGCGACAATATTTGCTTTGGACTCCCTTTAAATAATCCCCAAGAAATTTTAGTTTCATTTACTCCACCTTCCCAAGCCGATTTGAAAACATTTTTCCCCGTGAATAAACCCTTCCAGAAACCGGCTATAAAACCAAACAAAAATTCTCCACTCTCATCTGTATATTTCAGCGGATTATTCAAACAATAACTATACCGATTGAAACTTTGGCTGAAATCCGGCGCTTGCACAAACGGATCAGGACTTAAAAACCGCCCGACTGCCGGATCATACAAGCGAGCATTCATATTGATTAATCCGAATTGGGTCAGATGTTCGTGTCCGGTATAACCTCGTCCGAGAAATAATGCAGGCTCACTACCCGGTGCATAAACTACTTGATTGTTACAACTCCGCAACTGTCCCCAAGCATCGTAACTTAATTCCTGAACCAACGAGCCACTGCTATTGGTAATATGAGTAATGCTTCCCAAGTAATCCCTGCAAATATAGTAAATATTCCAATTCCCACCATTTTCTTTAACATAAACTGTGAGCGCGGAATATTCTTATTGGAATGTACCTATCGGGGGCGATGTGAATGTTTTCCGTGTGGGCTGAAAGCCCTATATAATCCAGCCCAATGGCAACGCCTTGGGTAAATAACGTACATTCCGATATTATCGCCTTGAAAAGGCAGTATAGTATAGT
>JAISKT010000281.1 GCA_031261295.1 Candidatus Symbiothrix sp.
TTGATTTTATAACATATCCTGTCAACGTAAGAACTTGCTTCACTATAAGGGTCGTCGGGGTCATCTTTCACTCGGTAAAGTTCGCTGTGTACAACAAAATGCACCCATTCGTCATCAACTTCCAAAATCTCTTTCAAATAGTCGTAACAGAACGATGGTTTTGTAGTGCGTTCATACAGCAATCTCATTTCACTACCGTCTAACTTGGCTTTTTTTAAACCATCCGAACCAATAAAATAAATCCATCCATTGGCTTCAATTTTTCCTTTTACATTTTTAAATAAATTGGTCTGTTTCATATCTTTTTATTTTATTTATTTATGTTTCCCAAGTCTTACAGTCGGTTTGAATGTTGCCATATTTTTTGTAATCTATTTGTAATCTTTTTCTACAAAAATAGCGAAAAAACTTCGACAGCTATGTATAAAATAGGCATGTTTGAGAACATATTTAGCTGGAGTTTAAAATAAAAAAAAGTCTTAAACTATTGTATTTAAGACTTTTATGTTTCGTGATTCGGTTGGGATTCGAACCCAAGACCCACAGCTTAGAAGGCTGTTGCTCTATCCAGCTGAGCTACCGAACCATCCTCTTTAAAATTTTGCGAGGGCAAAGGTAAATAAATTAATCGAATTATAAAAGATTGAATTTAAAAAGTTTTGAAATCGGCTTGAATGTATTTTCCGTTTTTTGTTGTATTTTTGTCCCCAATTGAATAGATATGCTGTTAATAGTACTGACTTGGATTTATATGTGTTTCGTATTTGCCGTTCAGGGCGAATATGTAAACCGTTGGCTTTTTCAGCGTAAAATCACTTCCGGTGGAGAAATTATTCTGTTGGGACTGATTTTTCAGACAATAATTGCTACAATGGTTGCCTTTTTCTGCCGGATCCATATTGAATATTTTTGTTGTAACACTTTGTTTACGCTGGTTTTGGCATTTGGGGATAAAAACTGGCTGCGGCGACTGAAACAAGGATTTCAGTGGGATTTGTTTTGTACGGTTTTATTTGGGATAATCGTGCTGTTAAGCTTGATGCGAAGCTCAATGCTCCCTTTTATTATCGACAATGAATCCTACTACATACAAACCACCAAGTGGTTGAATGAATACGGGTGGGTAAAAGGCTTGGCTAATTTACATGTCTTTTTGGCACAAGGAACTCCGTGGCATGTTTTGCAGGCAGCCTATAATTTCAATTTTATCTACGGTATTTTCAACGACCTCAATGGCTTTCTTGTCTGTGTTGTATCGTTTATATGGATAAACAAAATCAACGAATTGAGGCAAAAGGCGGACTATCAGACCAATCGCTGGCTTTTCTTTCTGCCTTTGTTTACCGTTTTGTGGTTTCAGTTTGTGGATTCCCCATCACCCGATTTGCCATTAATCCTGCTTACCTTGGTGGTTGCATATCACATTCTAAATCAATCGGATGTGGGTAATTTGTTCGCTATTCTTTTATTGGTTTTCTTAGTATTTATTAAAATTACGATTGCTCCTGTTTTAGTCTTGTTGCCGTTTTTACTCACTAAAAAAAATTGGAAAATCGCCCTGGCTTATTCTTTCACATTAGGGATTCTCTATATACTTAAAGGTATCTGGCTTTCAGGGTGTCCGTTTGCTCCTTATACGGGCTTTTCGTTGCCTTTTTCATGGACTATTCCGTCCGGATTAACCATTCTGTTTGCAGGGGATCGTTTCAATTTCCGGTCCATTGGTTCCAATGATTTATTAGACCTTGGGTTTGCTTTCCTTACCATTTTTACCGCTATCATCTATCTGGGGATGGTTTGGAAAAAGAGAAAACACTATCCGCTGCTACTCTTTTTATTTTTGGATATTCTTTTGATTTTATTCATTTATTCATTATTCAGGTATATTTTCCCTGCTTTATTTTTTCCGCTTGCATTTGTTCTGTCTAAAATCAAACTGCCGCCCCGGGTATTATCCATCCTGATTTATTTTTTCATTTTACTGGCATTTGTCCCTCTGTTTACCTCATTAGATTACGGGAAAATAAACCGGTATTCCAATTTATTAAAAGTAGATATTTTTCAAGCAAAATATATTTTGAAACCTGCAGGAATCACTAAATATGATGATTTGTCCTTTGACAAAAAAACTTGTACCAATTTCGACTATTTTGATCCGATGGATCAATCGAAGTTTATATTTCTAACCGGAAACGGCCAAATTCCTTGTGTCAAAACAAATTACCTGCGTTACATGTATGCAAAAACGGGTTGCTTACCGGCGCTCTTCGATGAAAATGATTTAGGAAAAGGATTCTATTCAATAAATAACAATAGCGATCCTTAAAAAGGATACCCTACGGCGAAATGCCAGGCAAAGTTTTCCCCGAAATTGGGATGAAAGATCGTCCACTTGTCTTTGCCCGTTTGGGCCGGATTGTAGGCTTTCATTCCGCCATCGAGACGCAACAGGAAATAGTCGAAATCCAACCGCAGGCCGATTCCATAGCCCAAAGCTATTTGCTTGTAAAACGTGTTGAGTTTGAATTCTCCGCCTTCCTGGCCTTCATAACTTTTGATTGTCCAGATGTTTCCGGCATCGATGAAGGCGGCCGCTTCCAATTTCCAGAAAAAGCGGCTACGGTATTCTATATTCATATCTAACTTGATGTCGCCCGACTGGTTAAAAAAAGTAGTGGCTGCATTGGAAACATAATTGCCGGGACCTAATTCTCGTACCGACCAGGCCCGCACGCTGTTGGCGCCCCCAGAATAATACCGTTTTTCAAATGGCAACATCTCTGAATTTCCGTAAGGAATACCTATTCCTCCGCCAATCCGCCAGGCGATAGAGTTCTGTCTATCCATCACGATTGTCTTCGTGTAATCCACATCGCCTTTGACAAACTGCGCAAAAGGCGTATTCAACAACCGGTAGGAACCTCGTTCGTCTTTATCCCAATCAAACAGGGAACTCAATCCGTAAAGCGCATTTCCCGCCGATTCCAATGAAAAACGGAACGAATGTGCACTCCTTTTCTGCTTTTGCATGGGGTCGAAACTCGAATGATAAAACGAATAGCTCGTCCCGAAGATAAACTGATTGGCATATCCGAAATACCGGGCGCTCCGAGGCAAGTTCTGTAAAAAAACCTCGTCGATACGGGGAAGATAAACGTAATCGATATCCAATAAATCAAACTGGTGGCGAGCGGCCATTTTAGTCCGTCCCTGCCATGAATAGCGAATGCCGCCGGATAACAGTGTACGGTCGTATTCCGGCCGGGTCTGGTAGTTGTAGCTCAAGGTAAATTCGGTAGAAGTCCGCATCCTTCGTAAGAAAGAATTATTGATAAAAGGAAATACGATTTTGGGGATATGGATAGAGGCTTCTCCGCCCAATTCCAAATACGGATTGGAAAAGTCAGTCATCGCTTCATAAGCGCCCCGTATCCGGAAATTGAATGTTTCCGCGCCGCGAAATAAATTGCGATGCGTGTAATTCACCGAAGTGGCTACCCCCAAATCCCCTGAAGTATTTGTCCCGTCCACTGCAAAAGAAACGGCTTGCTTCTGGGCCGCCATTGTGAGGATGTGGCAATCCAACAGCGCGGAATCGTTCCGTTGCTTTTCATCAAACTGGATATGAATATTATTCAAGGCGTGCAAAGTCGAAAAAGACGAATAGGTAAGTTCTTCCCGCAATTGTGAATATTGCCTTCCGGGTGTAATAAAACAATTGTTCAACAGCGTCCTCGTCCGCAAAGATGGTTTTTTACCATAGTAATAAATTGTATAACCGTTACTTACAATACTGTCCTGTTTCGGATAGTTGTTGATATTGCTAATCCGCAACGGGTCATAATCCAGGTAAATAAAAACATTTCCATAATAAAATTCTTTATATGGAGAATAATAAGTCGTGCTGTCATTGGTCACCGGTTCCTGTAAGGTACGCAGTTTCAATTCCAAATCTACTGCATGTGCATTCAACGAACTGTCGGCGTCATAGATAATATTTTCTTTTTCAAAAGTAAAATAGCCCCTGTTTTGTAAAATAGTTGTAAGCCGTTCTCTTTCCGCATCCAAAAGATTACGGTCAAACAACATCCCCGCCTTTACATAAGAAGTCCGCAAAGTAGAAGACTCTCCCGCAATCCGGCGCAATGGTTCCCCATTCATTCCACCGTACAACTCGTTACGAATCAAGGAATCTTCAATAGAAGTAGCATACACTCGTATGCGGTAAGGCTCATTGCCTTTGATCCGGTAAATGACATCGGCTTTTTTGTTGTGGCGCATAATCTCGGATGTGACATCTACATCGACGTAGCCTTTGTTAACAAGCAATTTCTGAAATTCGGAATTTGTTTTATAAACAAGCGTTGAATCGAAAATGACAGGCGGTTCACCAAGCTTTTTAAGAAAACGGTTGAACCAATTGCGATTATTCTTTCCGGCCAGGTTATAGATTTGAAACGTGGTTTTATTCAATCCAAACATTTTATAATTAGGCTGTTGCCGTAAATAAGGTCTTAATTCCATGCTTCTGTATTCGGGAACATCCGATTCAATCTTTACATTATTCAAAAGGTATTCCCCGTCCGGCACAAATTTGGTTGCACTACACGAACATAAAATCAAAGCGGTCAAGCCCGCAATGACAGATTTTTTTATAAATTTAAAAATATGCTTCATTAAAAAAAATTCCGGTGCAAAGATACGCTTATTACAAAATAGTTTCTTAGTTTTGTCGAACAAAAATACAGTCAAAAATGCTCAGTAAAAATAAAATTAAGTTAATTAAGTCGCTTGACAATAAAAAACAGCGTACGGAAACCGGATTTTTCCTGGCCGAAGGCAATAAATTGGTAACCGATCTCCTTCCGTTTTTTGAATGTGAATTATTGATTGCCAAATCTTCGTGGATGGCAACCCAGGGAGATTTGAAAGCCAAAGAGCTTGTGGTGGCAGACGAAGAAGATATTGCAAAGGCGAGTTTATTGAAAAATCCGCAGGATGTACTGGCCGTTTTGGTACAGTCCCCCCTCCGTTTGGATAAAAAAGAATTAGGAAAGGATTTGTCTTTAGTATTGGACGGCATTCAAGATCCGGGTAATCTGGGGACTATCATCCGTTTAGCCGATTGGTTCGGGATAAAAAATATTATTTGTTCGCCGGATACGGCCGATGTCTATAATCCCAAAACGGTGCAGGCAAGTATGGGCGGGATTGCCCATGTGAATGTTTTTTACGAACCGTTGATTGAATTATTGGAGGAACTGAAAGAAATTCCGGTTTACGGTACCTTTTTGGACGGGCAAAATATTTACCAACAGAAATTAAGCGCTAACGGGTTGATTGTGATGGGCAACGAAGGGAAAGGTATTCGGCCCGAATTGGAAAAACGCATTACCGGCCGTTTATATATCCCGAATTTTCCACCGGGCGCCGAATCGACCGAATCATTGAATGTCGCCGTTGCCACTGCGGTGGTTTGTGCCGAATTTCGCCGGCAGCAAGTCTATTCTTAGCGCCGGGGGCGTTGCCTCTTTGGCGCCGGAATATCTTCCGTTTTTATGGCCGGCTTGGTAAAGATGTCTTCCGGGTCTTTGGGTCGCAAGTAATTGTAGTTGACAAAATCTTTCAGGAACTTCGATTCCGGATTCAAATCCGGGATAGGCAGCATTTCGGCTGTCGGAGTCGGCCACCACACAATTTTTACCGGTTTGCGGTTTTCAACGTAAATGGTCATGTAGGTGCTTTCCGTTTTGTTCCTTCCCAAAAATTCGGTTCCTTTATCTTCAATCGGATAATAAATGGATTCGGTAGCTCCTTCCACGTCGATTTGCGCTAATTCTCCTTCCTTGAAAAAAGCAGTGAGGTTTTTCCCTTTTATCTGGTTGAAATAAGTCGAATCTTTTTCTTCTATCGCAAACGAACGTTCCAATACATTTACCCGCTCAAGCGTACTGTCATTGAAAAGTATTTTAATCGTATCGCCTGTAATCTGGTAGCCGGTATTCCATAAAACCGGCATTTTGTACAGATAAAGCGTGGAATCGATGGTGTTGAATTGCAGGGAATCGCAAACTCCCTGTAAATCAATCCGGTAAAAACGGACGCCGTAAAAGGCTTTTATCTCCCGTTCTTCGCCAATGGTTTGCATTTGAAGCGTATCGGCATGCAAAAACAAGGAATCTTTCTGGGAATATTCAATGAATTGAGCCGAATCGGTTGCAAACGTAAAATCCTTTATATCATCATAATAACCGTAATTGCCCGTCAAAATCACTTTTCTCACCGTATCATTCAATACCATGTGACTGAAAGCTTCTCCAAAACCGGTTTCCCGATTATAAAAAAGTGTATCGGCGGTCATGGTTTTTGTCCGGTCTTTCGTCACCACAACGGAACGGTTATACAATTTCGTTTCATTGCTCTGCGTATCGTACCAACCCAGTGAGGAATAAATCGTTCCGCTATCGGATTCGATAACGGTCGGGCTTGAAATATCCGCCTTTCGGGTGACGGTATTGTAATTGAGCGTATCTGAAGTCAGTTTCCAACTGAATTGCGAATCATCGTCCTCCGGAATAGGAATAAGGATAACGTCTTGCCGGAACGTGGCGATTTTTGTTGCCGGAGAATATTCTCCGTAATACGACCGCAATTCATTGACAGAATCGGTCATCACCCCGCCGCTGAAAAAATAACCCAGGTTGCGATTGCGGTCATAATCAAAATTATCGGTCAGAAGCGTCACATTCCCATTTTCCATGCGGACATGTTCGCGCATCTGGGCTAATTTTACATTTCCGTCGTAAATCAAGTAATCGCCATAAATAAATAAGGTATCGCCTTGTTCGATTCGAACATCGCTGAACGCTTCGATGGAATTTTCTTTTTCGTAAAAATAGGCGCTGTCGCAATATAAATAAGTGCTGTCGTGCCGGAAAAGCACATTTCCCCTCGACACGTGAATATCCGGGTTATTGTCTTTTTCGTATTCGGTGGAATCGGCATATTCCAGATACACTTTCGTTTTTCCTTTCGGTGGAGAAGACGAAACGCTCTGCTGTATTCCCAAAAACAAGGTAAAGAAAATAAAAAGCAGGCAAAAAAGCGCCGTTTTAGGAATCTTATTCAATTAACCAGCCTTTTGTTTGGAAATCACAGTTCTTCCAATTCTCACTGATGCGAATATAGGTCTCCTGCTGTTTTTTGGCAAGCCATTTTTCCAGGATTTGCTCTCGTTTTTCATCTTCCACCATGCCCTTCAATGCCTGGAAATCTTCCGCGAGACTGGCTTTGTGACCTTCTGTCCTGGATTTCAGTTTGACAACGGCCACCACTTCTTTCTGCTTGGAATTAATCATTGTGAAAGGCGCGGAGATGTCGCCCACCTGCATATTGTAAACGGTTTTTCCTATTTCGGCAGGCAATTCCGACATTTCAAAACGGGAAGTTCCACTCCGATCCGTATAGTTTTCCATGTTTTGATTCACCATTAAACCCTTGTTATTCTTGGTGTCTTTATCGTTGGATAAATAAGTAGCGGCTTCTTCAAAAGTAAATTTACCATCCGTAATATCGGTACGAAGGGAATCCAATTTCAGGGAAGCGGCTGCAATTTCGTCTTTTGTCACTTTCGGTTTCAAAAGGATATGGCGGACATTGATACGGTCGCCGCGTTTTTCAACCAATTGAATAATATGGTATCCGTATTCGGTTTCTACGATACGGGAAACTTTTTTAGGGTCGTTCAATTCAAAGGCGACCGCTGCAAATTCGGGAACCAATGTGCCTTTTCCGAGAAAACCCAATTCTCCTCCGCGTTTGGCCGATTCGATTTCTTCGGAATACAAGCGGGCCAGGGTCGAAAATTCCCGGTTCCCGGAGTTCACCTGTTCGGTATAATCCCTTAGTTTCCGTTTAATATCATCAATTTCTTCCAACGCAATTTTCGGTTCAAAAGTAATGATTTGTACTTCTACGGTTGTCGGAATAAAAGGAAGGCTGTCTTGCGGAATCCGGTTGTAAAAGGTGCGGACTTCAGAAGGAGTTGTCTTGATACTTCCGACTAACTTCCGCTGCATTTCTTGCACCATATTTTGTTCCTTAAACATCTGCCGCCATTCTTCGCGGATAGCGCTCACCGGTTTCCCAAAGTATTCTTCCATCTTTTCCTTTGATCCTATCTGGCTGATTGCATAATTAATTTGTCTTTCCACCCGTTGAAAAACTTGAGACTCAGGCGCTTCGATACTGTCCAATTTGGCTTGATGCAAGTACAATTTTTGGACAGCCATTTGTTCGGGAATGGTACAATACGGATCGCCGGTCAAATGCTGGTTTTCAAATTGCATTTGCAAGCGCATATTTTCCACATCGGAACGCAAAATTGCATCGTCACCGACCACCCAAATCACCTCGTCAATGACATTGTCCTGAGCTTGCATGAATCCCGAAAACGGTATCAGGCAGAATATTAAAAGAAAAAACTTCTTCATATTTATTCATTAAAAAATTTAATTTTCCCGCTGTTCAGCGCTTTATTATATAAATCTTCTTCGGTTTCCCGCAGAAATTCTATTTTCTTCTGATTGATCAATATTTCCCGGATTGTTGACTTTGCATATTCGAACGGTGCATTATCTCCGGCGAGCAAATAATCGGTTATATGCAATAAATAATAATAATTATCGTCCTTTTGCTCGGTATATTTGGATTTTACATTCAAATCATTCCGGTAGTTCACCGGCCATTTATTCACTAAATCATTAAAATCCAACCAATCGTCCACAAAGTAATCAAAATTTGCCGAATTTTGCAAACTGTATTTTTCTATATTATCTATGGACGAAGTAGAAATAGATTTATACCAACTCCTGACTTTATCAATTTGGGGTGCATTGATGGGAATTCGCAAAAAAAGCCCTTTTACCAAAGATTTATCCAATTTGAATTTGGTTTTATTGGCTTCAAAATAGTCCAGCAACGACCGGTTACTGATTTCCCTTGACAATTTTTCATTAATCAGTTGCTCTTGATATTGGTAGATAACCAAGGATTTACGGTAGTTTTCAACCAATTGATTGATATTTTCCTTATCAACAATATTTTTTGCGGCTACATCATACAAGAGGTTGTCACTGATCCACAACCGGATATAATGTTCTGTAGCCATCACGCTATCATCAGCATTTGTAACCGAAGGAAGATTTTCGGCTATTTCTTCCCGGGTTAAAAATTTATCTCCGACTTGTACAACGGCATCTACATTGTTTGCGGACTTCCGCCCGCAGGAAACAGCTAAAAAAGAAATAAATACAACAAATAAAATGCAAAGAAGCCTGTCATTGCGGGCTTGACCCGCAATCCCCCGCGAATCGTTAAACACTTTATGTTTAATTAATTGCATATATTACTTAATAGCCTCTGTATAAATAGTGACCGGATATTTTTCATTCAAAGACTTCAACCATTCTTTTTCAAGATAATCCTGATAATCTGTGATTACTAATCCCCGTACATCCGTATAACTATCAGGCAGTTTGGGCAGCAGTTTTCCCAACAGGAAGAAATCTTGATAAGCTTCCGGGCGTTCTGCTACTCCGGATTGGAAAATCGCTTCGTCCACGTACGGATTTTGTCCTTTGGTGAATAAGCCTTTTTCCACTTTCACTTGGGCAATGCTGTCGGTTTTATATTTTTCAAGCAAATACTGAACGGCATCATCGTTGGACATCTTCGCGGTTTCCTTTTGCATTTGCTTCTTCAATTTGGCATCTTTCACCGAAATGACATAGCCTTTCCAATGCGGTTCGTTCCAGGCATAATTGGATTTATTGGCTTCAAAAAACGTTGTAAGACCTTCCGTATCGGTAGAAGCTTTATCCCACACTTCCTTGTTGCTCACCTCAAAAAGAAGAATGCCGTCGCGATATTCCTGCATCAGGTTTTTGAATTCGGGATATTTGTTCTCCAGATTTTTATCTTCGGTATCGATCAATTTCTGATAGACAAACTGATCCCATTTTTCCGTAAATGCTTCGGTTGACAAATTAGAATAGGCTCTGGGATTGCTTTTCAAATAAGCGGCAAAATCGGCAGCCGTTATCTGTTTTCCATCGATTGTAAATACAGGAGTGGTATTGTTTTCAAAAGAAGTGATGTATAAGCTATCGGTGGGAAACAAGTCAGTGGAAGCCGCAGCCAACGATTTATATTCGTTTTCATTCACGGAATAATGATAGGTTGCTTTTAGTTTATCAATACCCGGTTGATGCAAAGAAGTATAATTTCCTGACCGTTCGGCCTTGTTTTCCAATTGATTACGCAATTCTTCATACGAAGCTACCGGTTTTTTATCCAATAATTGAATAATATGGTATCCGAATTTGCTTTTTATCGGTTGGCTGACGGCCCCTTTTTCGGTCATGGCAAAAACCGCGTCGTTAAATTCGGGAACCATTTGTCCGAAGGGGAACCACGACAAATTGCCGCCTTTAGTAGCGGAACCGCTGTCGGCCGAATATTCTTTGGCCAAATCGGCGAAAGGTACGCCTTCATCCAATTTTTTAGATACCTCTGCCACTTTGCTTTCCGCATCGGCAATCTGAACAGCATCAGCGTCTTCCGGAAGTGAAATCAGGATATGGGAAGCATTGACTTCTCCCGGATTCGGTTTGGCGTTATGCACCTTAATCAGGTAATAGCCTTGCGGTACGCGAATCGGCATCGTTACTTTTCCCGGAGCGGTAGCAAATATGGGCGCTTCCAAAGACGGCGCCAGATTGAGTCCCGAATACCAACCCAGATAACCCGGACGGTCGCCTTGTTTGCTCCTTTCGTCAAATGTATATTCTTTCACCAATTCTTCAAAATCGGCTCCTTTTTTCAACGCTTTTTCACGGACTTCCAAGGCTTTTTTATAAACGGCCAATGTATCTGCAGGCGTTACATTGAAATTCCTGCCGGATTCCAATTGGGGAAAAGCAATCAGGATAGCGCTCAATTCGGCTACCTTTTGCGCCCGGTTGTAGGATTGTTTCAACAAATCTTCATTTTCTTCCAAATCAGTCAAATAGGGTTTGGCCAACTGGGAGCGATACTCATTCAACTCTTTGAGAAAAGAGGCTGTGGTATCGATTCCTTGCGTTTCGGCTTCCGCTACCCGTAATTTGAAATTCTTGAATAACGTAATGTATTCGTCCAAAGAGCGTTTGTCGATCGCATCCTCATTATTATTTTTATTATAAATATACTCAAACTCCGATTTTTTCACGTCTTTACCGTTAATCTTCATCACGACAGGGTCATTCGTTTGAGCCGAAATTGTAATTGTTGATAAAATCAAAACCAAAGAAACTAATCTCTTTTTCATATTTTTCACTCCGTTATAATTAAAATGTTCTCTAAATTATGCAGCATTTGTCTGCTGCCAATTATATTAAACGTAATTACTTTCTATTTATTGCATCATTTAAAAATATAGTATCTGTCACTTTTCTATTGATTTTGTAATACTTGTAGTATTAATTCAGCCCAAGGATTTATGTTGCTATATGTTTTTTCTATTTTGCCGTTTATTGTTCTGAAAAGCAATTTTGGGAAAGCATTATCTATCGAATTGTCATATACGTACATACGATCAACCATTTGGGCCGCTTGGGAACAATTGGCTATTGATTTTGCATATCGACTTACTATTTTTGAGATAGGGACATCATGCCCTCCTTCCAATACTCTATGGGCGATACGTGAGGCATTGATGGCCGGATGGTCTGTACCAACAAAAAATAAACGAATGAAATAACCGGCTTTCTGTGCTTGGGCTATAAACTCTAATTTATCCGGAGCAGACAAGACTGTTTCAAATAGAAGACTTTCTCTGTTTCTGAGACATTCTTCTCTCCGCTCAGATGCATAACGAACAGCTTTCATAATCGCTTCGGGAGAATTCCAATCTCCAAAAATATCCCGGGCAATATTATCGGGATTAATGTAAACACAACCTTCTACCCAGTCATGTTTAAGGATTTTACTTGTGATAGAAGTTTTTCCTGATCCATTTGGCCCGGCAATGATAAGTAATTTAGGCTTTATCTCCATTTCTTATCATTTCTTCATTAATAATCCACCTCTTTTTACAGCCAATTTAATTTCTTTATCGATCAACTGCATAAAATTTTCATCTGCTTTTTCCCTTCGCTTTTGGGCTTCTTCGGCAACTTCATGCATCAGCATATCCAATTGCATTTCAGAAGGTTCCGTATCTTGAAGAAAACTGTAAGTTAAATCCATATCGTTTTAATTTTTGTTTTCACTTAGACTTTTTAACCAGCTTCTATGACCGGGAACTGTAATTCGGCGCTTCTTGTGTGATCGCCACATCGTGCGGATGGCTTTCGTCCATGCCGGCAGCCGTGATCCGTGTAAATTTGGCATTGTGAAGCTGTTCGATATTTTGGGCTCCGCAATAACCCATACCGGCCCGCAATCCGCCGACCATCTGGTAAATTACTTCATATAACGACCCTGTATAAGGCACACGCGCGGCAATTCCTTCCGGAACCAATTTCTTTATATCGTCTTCCATATCCTGGAAATAACGGTCTTTGGAGCCTTTTTGCATCGCTTCCAAAGAGCCCATGCCCCGGTAGGATTTGAATTTTCGGCCATTGTAAAGGATGGTTTCGCCCGGAGATTCTTCTACTCCGGCCAATAGCGACCCCATCATTACCGACCATCCGCCGGCTGCCAGGGCTTTTACAATATCTCCCGAATAGCGCAAACCGCCGTCTGCAATAATGGGAATACCGCTTCCGTTCAACACTGTGGCTACATCATAAATAGCCGACAATTGGGGAACGCCTACGCCGGCAATAACCCGCGTGGTGCAGATAGAACCCGGTCCGATACCCACTTTCACGCCGTCGGCGCCGGCTTTTACCAATACTTTGGCTGCTTCCGCCGTGGCGATATTACCAATTACGATGTCGGTTTCCGTAAATCGTTTTTTCGCTCCTTTCAATATATCAATCACTCCTTGGGAATGTCCGTGGGCCGTATCGATGACGATTGCATCTACTCCGGCTTCCACTAAGGCGTCGATCCGGTCGTATGTATCGGCGGTTACACCTACTCCGGCGGCCACCCGCAAGCGACCATGTATGTCTTTGCAGGCAAACGGTTTATCTTTCGCTTTTGTAATATCTTTATAGGTAATCAACCCAATCAGTTTGTTTTGGGCATCTACTACGGGCAGTTTTTCAATCTTGTGTTTTTGCAGGATGTCCGCGGCAGATTCCAAATCGGTTGACTGGTCGGTGGTCACTAAGTTTTGTGACGTCATCACCTCGTCCACCAAACGGCTCACATCCCGTTGGAAACGCAAATCGCGGTTGGTGACAATCCCCACCAAGTGATGCTCATTGTCCACCACAGGGATTCCCCCAATCCGGTATTCAGACATCAGGGCCAGCGCATCGCCAACCGTTTTGCCTCTTTTGATACTTACGGGATTGGAAATCATTCCGTTTTCCGCCCGCTTCACCGAACGCACCTGTTTGGCTTGTTCCTCAATACTCATGTTTTTGTGAATCACCCCAATTCCTCCTTCGCGAGCAATGGCAATCGCCAGTTTCACTTCGGTAACGGTATCCATCGCTGCGGAAACCATCGGAATGTTCAACGGGATATTTCTTGAAAACTTTGTCGAGAGATCGACATTACGAGGTAAAACATTGGAATAAGCGGGGATTAACAATACATCATCAAACGTCAACCCATCCATAACCACCTTATCTGCAATAAATGACATAAAGAAAAACTTTAAATTTTATTGCGTGCAAATATAAGACTTTTTTCTTATAAAGATACTATCCGTTATTATTTTTTAACTCAAATCGCGGTTCTTTTTCCGGAGTTTATTATCTTTGTAACCATTATGAAAGAGAAAGAAGGGTCATATAAGCAGGCATTCAATCGTTTGCAGGAAATACAGGAATTGATTGAAAGCAATAAGCCGGACGTAGATGAATTGACATCCATTTTGAAAGAAGCCTCCGGCCTGTTGAAAATCTGTAAAGACAAATTGTTTGTCGTGAGTGAAGAAACGAAAAAGATACTGGAAAGTATCAACTAATTTAAGTTCAATGGAAAAGTATGTGATTGTAGTGGCCGGAGGAAAAGGCTTGCGGATGGGAACGGAAATTCCCAAACAATTCCTTTTGTTAAGGGGAAAACCTGTATTAATGCATACATTGGAAGCATTTTACAATTACGACCGGGCTATACATATTATAGTGGTATTGCCGGAAGAAGGACAGGCATACTGGCAAACGCTTTGCGAACAGTATAAATTTACTATCAAACACCTGATAGTGAACGGCGGGGAAACCCGTTTTCATTCCGTAAAAAACGGATTGGACTGTGTCAAAGAGAAACAATCGTTGGTCGCGATTCACGATGGCGTTCGTCCCGCAGTAAGCAAGGAGTTGATTGCCAACGCTTTCGATGCTGCCGGAAAATACAACTCCGCTTATCCGGTCATTCCTGTGTCGGATTCCTTGCGCAAATTTATGCCCGGCGGGGAAACAATCCTTGTTGACCGTTCCGAATACGTTCTGGTGCAAACACCGCAGGTTTTCGCTTCCGAATTAATAATCGATGCTTATCAAGGCGGCTATTGCGGGGAATTTACGGATGATGTTTCGGTGTATGAAGCGCGGAGGCATTGCAAAGCGCATAGCATTGAAGGCCGCAAGGAGAATATCAAGATAACCACCCCTGTTGATTTAGTATTGGTAGAAGCCATTCTATGGAGTTGAGCCAACAAAATATCATGTACCTGCCGGGAGTTGGCCCGAAAAAAGCGGAAGTCCTCAAGAAAGAAATCGAAGTCGTTTCCTGGGAAGATATGCTGTATTATTTTCCGTATAAATACATCGACCGCAGCAAAATTTTCAAGATACGGGAAATTGACGGGGAAATGCCTTACATCCAACTGAAAGGAAAAATCCGCAATTACGAATTTTTAGGCGAGGGAAGCGGACGGCGGCTGACGGCGACTTTTTACGATGATACCGGAAGTATTGAATTAGTCTGGTTCCGCATGCTGAAGCAGATACCGGATTTATACAAGGTGGGGACAGAATACATCTTATTCGGAAAACCGACCGTTTTCGGGCATCGCCTCAATGTGGCGCATCCGGAATTGGAAACGGAAAACAAATTTTACGAAGGGGAAGTCGGCGTACAGGGACAGTACAATACGACTGAACGGATGAAGAATGCTTTTCTTCATTCCCGCGCCCTCCAAAAGATTATCACCCAGATACTTGGAAACCTGAAAACGCCTTTGCCCGAAACGCTGAATCCTGATATTATTGAAAAATCCCATGTGATTCCCTTGGATGACGCGATTCGCAATATTCATTTTCCCAAGTCGCCCGATATGTTGCGGAAAGCGGAGTACCGCCTGAAATTGGAAGAACTTTTTTACCTGCAACTCAATATCCTTCGGGTAACCAAATACAGGGAAAAGCGGTTGGGCGGCTTCCTGTTTACAAAAGTCGGCGATTATTTCAACAATTTCTACCATCTCAATCTGCCTTTTGCACTGACAAACGCCCAAAAAAAAGTAGTACGGGAAATCCGGCAGGACACCAATTCCGGCAGGCAAATGAACCGCCTGTTGCAAGGGGATGTCGGAAGCGGAAAAACCTTGGTCGCCTTGCTGTCCGTTCTTTTGGCGTTGGACAATGGTTTCCAGGGGGCGATTATGGCGCCTACGGAAATCCTGGCCACGCAACATTATGAAACCATTACCGGTTTGCTGGCCGGCCTGGGAATTGAAACGGCTTTACTGACCGGTTCGACTAAGAAAAAAGAACGGGCGAAAATCCTTCCCAAACTGAAAAACGGAGAGATACATCTATTAATAGGTACGCATGCCTTGTTGGAAGATACGGTGGAATTTCAAAATTTGGGATTGGTGGTAGTGGATGAGCAGCATCGCTTCGGGGTGGCCCAACGGGCTAAGTTGTGGAAAAAGAACAATGTACCGCCTCATATTTTGGTGATGACGGCCACGCCTATCCCCCGCACGCTGGCCATGACGGTGTACGGCGATTTGGATGTTTCGGTTATCGACGAACTTCCCCCGGGCCGGAAACCCGTCAAGACCATTCATTATTATGATAAAAAACGGGGCAACTTGTATGCTTCGGTTCGGAAGCAATTGCAGGCTGGCCGGCAGGTATATATCGTTTATCCGTTGATAGAAGAAAGTGAAAAAATGGATTTGAAAAACCTGCAGGAAGGCTTTGAATCGACTCAAGCGGTGTTTCCGGAATACAAGGTTTGCATGGTTCACGGGAAGATGAAACCTGCTGAAAAAGATGCCGAGATGCAGAAATTTGTTTCGGGAGAAACGCAAATCATGGTGGCGACTACCGTCATCGAAGTGGGCGTGAATGTGCCGAATGCTTCGGTGATGATTATCGAAAATGCCGAACGCTTCGGATTGGCGCAATTGCACCAGTTGCGGGGCAGGGTAGGGCGCGGCGCCGACCAATCATTTTGCATCCTGCTGACCCGTTACGAATTATCCGAAAATACCCGGCGGCGGCTTGCCATCCTGACGGAAACGAACGACGGATTCCTCATTGCCGAGGAAGACTTGAAATTGCGCGGCCCGGGCGACATCGACGGAACGCAACAAAGCGGCATTGCCTTCAACCTGAAAATAGCCAACTTATCCCACGACGGACAAATCCTCAACCTGGCCCGTGATTTGGCGCAAGAAGTCTTAGACGATGACCCGATGCTGGAAAAACCGCAAAATGCGCTCTTGAAACAACAGTTAGGTAAACTGAATACCGGACACCAAATGGGCTGGTTCATGATTAGTTGACTTTTTCAGCAAGATTTTGCACCGTTTCTTTCTTGGTATTTTTACTTTCATTTATCCTGTTAATTTATGCTAATTCCTTTGTTTATATAAAAAAAGATATTATCTTTGCCAATTAAATAAACGAAAAAAGTTATTATTACAGAATAGACATATTATATAAAGACATAATTCATTAATAGAAAAAGCGTTAGCTTTTATTCTTATTTTAGAAACTTCGACAATTTCAAGGATGATAAGAATAAATAAGTAAGCGCTCGCGTGAAATCGTGGGCTAAACTTATTTGTCATCCGGGTTGTCGAAGACCTCTAAAACAGATAAAGTTTAAGTCCCACGTTTTTTTATTTTAAATATAACCGCTTCATAGGGACTTGGAGGCATAAATTCTACAGACATGCAGAACAAGTCAGGTGTGTTTCAGCAAACACATACAATACTTTATATAAAAACATAGGAAATTGGCGGGCGTAGTGGTTCAATGGTTTTCACTCTCATTTTTTGCCATTTAATCGTGTCCGCCCATCGTTAGGGTAAAGCAACTTTCCCGGTTGCCTTACCCTTTTAATAGATTATAAATTTTAAATAAACAATAATGAAGAAAATGATTTTTTTAGTGCTGACACTCATCGTTTTGGGTGCAGCAAGTATGAATGCGCAGGTAACTATCGGCGATAATCCGGATACGGATATTCCTGGTGCCTTGCTGAATCTGAACACTACCGCCAAAGGCGGACTATTGCTTTCGAACGTTGATATTATCGACTTGAGCAAAATTCCTACGGGGACAAATCTTTTCCCGGGAATCGTTGCAGGAACTAACGACGATACAAATGAGGCCTTTACCGGTGCTATTGTTTTCAATACGAATACGACCACCGGCGCAGGTGTTTATGTGTGGAATGGGAATGACTGGACGAAATTAGGCTCCAACTGAATCAATTAAAAACAACCATTTTAAAACAAAAAAAGATGAAAAATAGATTATTTATAGTATTGACAGCTATCATTTTATTACCGGCAGGACTACGGGCACAAGTAACCATTGGAGGAGTGAATGACCCCACGAATGGCGCTATACTTGATTTGAACAGTACAGTGAAAGGAGGACTTATACTCCCGAATGTAAAAATCACGGATTTGAGCAAATTGCCTACGGGTGAAGACGGTTTGGCCGGCATCGCTGCCGGAACGGATGACGATACCAATACGGATTTGACCGGTACGATTGTGTACAACACGAATGAAGTTAACGGAATAACCAAGGGAGTTTATGCTTGGACTGGTACGGATTGGGTTACTGCTATGGGCAAGACCACTCCGACACCGCCGGAAGGTTGCGAATGTGGCGTTGGCCCAGATAATTATCTTTACCTGCTTACTAAAGTAGAGGGTGGTGCGTGTCCGGATGCTACATGGACGATCCCGCCTATATCTCAATTATTTCCGACTATCAGTGCAGTGGAAATGCTTGCGGCACTTGGCGTGACAACGATCACGATTCACGACCCAAGTGTAGGCTGGTACCAAAGTGGTTCAACCATGGATGGTTATCCTCGGATGTATCGGAATAACTATACGTTCACCTCGGATGGTGGATACACCGTGGGTCAGTCGTTTTATTTCGGCGGGGGTGGTAGAACAGCTCCTGTGTTAAAACAAGTCTGTAGGAAGCCTTTATAAATTGTACAATATTTTGAATGATTTGTAGGGCTTATTTTTTCTCATTGCTTACACGTAGAGACGCAAAATTTTGCGTCTCTACATTTCCGGATGTTTTATTTTTCTCCTTCGGGTTTTTGCTTTGCTAATCATCTTGCGGATGTGGTTTATCAGCTTCCGGGTAGGATTTTCCTGGAGGAACGATTCGATATGCCTTTTCTTTTTGTCTTCGAAAACATCATTGAAATCAATCAAGATACCGGTTTCTTCCACTTCTCCAAATTCTTCATTGACAGCCGTTCCGAAAACACGCATGCTGGGAGAGAGGTTCATGTAGGCGCTCACTAAAGGCGGAATATTGATACCGTATTTCCGGACTTCCTGGTTCAGGATTTTATAATCTTCTTTGTATGTATGCTTGTCGAAAATCCGCTTCAATTTCTTGTAATCCGTGTTTGTCTCCAACGGATGTATCGGGATGATCAGATTGTCTTTATCCTTGAAATATTTATTCAGGAAAAACAGGATCATATTACGGGCTTCGGTATTATAATTGTTGTACATGGTCACTTTGCCGAAGAAATAACGGAAATCGGGATCGATAACGGATAAGGCGCCCAATCCGTCCCATAAATTGTCTAAAGCGAAAAGTCCTTTGGCGCCGTATTTCGTGGATTGATAGTCTAATGAAACGAATGAACGTCCCAATTCTACCATTTTCGGCAAATATTCGTCAATGAACGGTTGGGAAAAATGGAATAATTCGCAAGTGGCAATGTTATCGGGCTGGCCGTTTAAGTCAAAAGTCACTTCATCTCCGCACCGGAAACGATAGCCGCCCAGTATTTCTTCTGCTTGCGGATCCCAGACAATCAACTGCCGGTAAGGAGTTTCCATTGTATCAAACTCATCCAGATCCATCGATTTGCCGGTGCCGCCGCCGTAAAACCGGAACGCTATTTCCCGTAAACGGCCTACTTCAAGCATCAGATTGGGCGCATTGTGTGCCGTAAACAGATAAATCTCATTCCCCGATTTATTTGTCTTTCGAAAAAGCTTATCAATAGTCAGCTCGGATTTGAGGACTGCCCTATCAATCTTTTGGATTATTTCTTCCATTTGTCAGAGTGTGTTATCAATCAGTTAACTGATAATTATAAACAATGTCTTTTATTTCATCGGCCCATTGCTGTGGGTTCTTGGATGAGTCAAATGTTTGCCAGGGGACAGGCTTTCCAAAATAAATGGTGAAAGTCGAATTTACCGCTTTGAACATTTCACTTGGCAAAAGTAACATTTCTATGTTAAATTTTATATTAAAAAGCTTACGAATATTTGCTAAAGTATAAAAAAAGTTGGAATTCCGGGCTTCTAAATAAACCGGAACCACATCTCTTTGGTATTCTATTGCTTTGGTAATGAACATTTTCTTCCATTCGGTATCCTTTATAACTCCTTTGGTTTTCCGGGAACAAAGTCCTGCGGGAAACGTAATGATCTGATTCTCAGAGGCGAATGTTTCATTCAGGGCCGTTACTGCACTTTTGGCTTGGGCGCCGTGCTTATTGATGGGAACAAAAATATCCTGAAGCGGTTTGATAAAATATAAAATATCATTGACCAAGTACCGGATGCGCTTATCGTATTTTTTTCCTAATACGGCCGACAGGCAAATACCGTCCAAGCCTCCCAAAGGATGATTGGAGGCAAAAATACATTTGGTATTGAAATCCGGAAGATTTTCTGTTCCTTTCAGGTGAAGGGTAAGGTTGAAATCCCGGAGGAGACTCTCCATAAAGTCCACTCCGGTTTGGGAAGCATTTTTCCGGAGGTAAAAATTCAACTTGTCCTGACAAATGAGTTTACTCAACCAGGCGATGACAAAACCCGGAACCTTCTTATATACTTTAGGCGCTTTTGTCCGGAGAATATCCTGAACATCTATCTGAAAAATTTTATTTTCATTCATAAAAAAAGAAAGTAAATGCAACGTTTTTAATCCTGTTTCCGTCTATACATTGAGAATGAATTTTCCGTAAAAAAACAAACAAAGATAGTTTTTTTCCGTTAATTTTTTAGAATAACAGGAATAATATTTACTTTTGTAACGATTATTCGATAATTATAGATGAAATGAAAAAGTTATTTATTTTTTTACTGATTGGTGGAGTGGCCTCTTGGGGCTTAACGGGTTGTATGGATACTGAAAATGGAGGCAATTATCAGACGACTCCGGTGATGCCGGTTGTTGTAAAACATAATCCGGAGAAAGGGATTACCACCGTGTTGACCTATGTGGGTGAGGTGGCCGTTCCCGAATTTTCCAAATTAGATCAGAATGATTGTTTGCTTACCCAGCTTAAAATTGATTACGACAATCAACCTCAACCTTCTCCCGGTTATTATGTAGCGACAGTAGTTGATTATTTACAGGTTGATGCCGGTAGCGCACGTGTGGAAGATGAGTTTTCGATAGGTGATTTTACTTTGCCGATAGAAGATATGGGGATTTATCCTTATACTACGAATAATGGTATATTGGTCCTGGATGGAAGATATTTCGTTCAAATAAAACATACGATTCCGAAAGATCAAGGTGTAAACTATAAATTAGTAGCGGCTCGTGATAGTGTAGATGAAAAAACGGGCGTACAAAATGTTTATTTGCTTGCCAAAGGAAAAAATGAAAATGATGGAAAAGCCTCAGAGGTACAAAATATCCATGCTTTTGATCTAAAGGATATCTTTGCTTTAGGCAGGGATACTACTTTAAATGAGGTAAAATTGAAATATATTAAAATAAACCTGAAGTATTTTAATGGAGAAAAAGAAGGGGAACCGGTATTTAAAAAATTAAATACAAGCCCCATCGAACTGGCTATTTATAAATAAACACATCGAAAACTGAATGTTAAAGCAGCTTTTTATCCTGCTTTTCAGACTGATTGCAGAATCTATTCCTACATGGAAAATTTTGTCTGAAAAGCAGGAAAAAGATAATGAGGATTTTTACAAGAGCTATTTATTCCCGATAATCGGCATAATAGCTCTCTTGTCTTTTGTAGGAGCCTTGATTTCCGTAGAACCTTTTGGCTTACAGGTTGCGCTGAAAGTGGTTATTAAACAAGTGATGATTTACGGGGGAAGTTTTTACCTGACTTCTTTTGTCTTATCGGAATATCTATTTCCCCGTTTTGATTTGGAGAAAAACAAAGGGGTTTCCGAACGGTTTACAGGTTATTCATCCTCGCTGATTTATGCCGTTGCGATGATACAATCGTTGTTCCCGGATCTTTTCTTTTTGCAGATACTGGCTTTTTATACCTTTTATATTATTTGGACGGGAGCTGCACAGTTTTTGAATATAAAGGAAGATTTTTTGATAAAATTTACTACTTTTGCCGGTGTTTTGATTATGGTAGTTCCGTTCCTCATCAATTATCTGATTGATTTATGGATGCCGGGGATGAAAATTTAAAATGACACAGCAAAATAACATAGTAATTAAAAACAAGAAGGCTTCGTTTGATTACGAATTTATCGAAACCTTTGTGGCCGGAATCGTTCTTACGGGAACGGAAATAAAATCCATCCGCCTCGGGAAAGCCAGCTTAGTGGACAGCTATTGCACGGTGATCAACAAAGAGTTGTGGGTGAAGAATATGTATATCGCCGAATATTTTTACGGCACCTACAATAATCATGAAGCGCGGAAAGACCGCAAACTTCTTCTGAACCGCAAGGAATTGAACAAAATCGAACAACTTTCCAAAAACACAGGCTTTACCGTTATTCCTACCAAGCTGTTTCTCAATGAAAAAGGGCTGGCCAAGATTGTCATCGCGGTTGCCAAAGGGAAAAAATCGTACGATAAACGCCAGTCGCTGCGGGAAAAAGACGACAAAAGAGATATGGACAGGGCTTTTAAGAAATAAAGATATGGAGAAAACATGGAGATGGTTCGGAAAGAATGATCTGATTCCGCTTTCCGATTTAAGACAAATAGGCGTAGAAGGCATTGTGACGGCCTTGCATCACATTCCCAATGGCGAAATCTGGCCGTTGGAAGAAATCAACGATTTGAAACAATACATCGAAGATGCCGGTTTGCGGTGGTCGGTAGTGGAAAGCCTGCCCGTTTCGGAAAGCATCAAATATGCCGGGCCGGATCGCGACCAATTGATTGAGAACTACAAAGTCAGCCTGGCAAATCTGGGAAAAGCAGGCATCCGGACGGTTTGTTACAATTTCATGCCCGTCATCGATTGGATCCGTACCGATTTGTACCGGAAACAGGATGATGGCACCTATACGTTGTATTTCGATAAAGTTCGCTTCGCTTATTTCGATAGGTATATCTTGAAACGGAAAGACGCCGAAAAAGATTATTCACCGGAGGTTTTGGAAAAAGTGCACGCTTTGGATAAGACCATCACGGAAAAAGAAAAAGAGGATTTGATTGATACTATTATCGTTAAGACACAAGGGTTTATCAATGGAAACATCAAAGAAGGCGACCAAAATCCGGTAGCTATTTTCAACCGTTTATTGGAAAAATACAAAGCAATTGATAAAAATCAATTGCGGGAAAACCTGAAATATTTCCTCGAACAGGTAATTCCGACAGCGGAAGCATACGGTGTGAACCTTTGTGTGCATCCCGACGATCCCCCTTTCCCGGTCTTGGGTTTGCCCCGCATTGTGACAAACGAGGAAGACATTGACTGGTTTTTGAAAGCAGTGGACAATCCGCATAACGGACTCACGTTTTGTGCCGGGTCGTTAAGCGCCGGCATTCATAACGATGTACCGGCTTTGGCGAAAAAGTTTGCCGATAGAACTCATTTTGTTCATCTACGGAGTACAAATGTCCTTCCCAACGGCGATTTTGTGGAAGCGTCGCATCTGGGCGGAAGAGGACATCTTCTCGAACTGATCAAGATATTCAAAGAGTATCCTCAACTTCCGATGCGTGTTGACCACGGGCCGCTGATGTTGACGGATGTAGATAAAAAATACAATCCCGGCTATTCTTTCTTGGGGAGGATGAAAGCCCTGGCGGAAGTATCGGGGATGATGGCGGCGGTCGGCTAAAAATAATCTCTATTGTTGTTGCCGCTTCGGAAAATTCTTTTTAAATTTGCAATAAATCTTATTAAAGACAAATAAAGATGATACGCACAGTTTTTACCCCCGATAGTAATCTTATTAGTTTTCCGATCCCTGAAAAATATATAGGAACCGAATTGGAAATAACAATTTTTCCAATTAAAGAGATGTCTATAACAAAGCCGAAAAAGAAAAAGATTACTATTGACCCTTCGTTTGGCGCTTGGGCTGACATGGATAAAAGTACAGAAGAAATTTGTGCTGAAATTAGAAATAGCAGAACATTCCGGAACAGAGACCTTGTGCTATGATACAATATATTTTAGACACCAATATTTGTGTTTTCTTTCTTCGGGGAAAACTCAATTTTAATGAATTTATCAAAGGCGAATGGCGTGAAAGTTGCTGTATTTCTGAAGTAACCGTTTTGGAATTACATTTTGGTGCAGCAAACAGTAACAACCCCAAGAAACATCATGAGGCGATAAATGTTTTTCTACACGGCTTAACTGTTTTTCCCATAGCCAGATGCGCAGAGGTTTATGCAAAAGAGAAAACTCGTTTCAGAAAATTAGGTACTCCTTTAAATGATGAATTTGATCTTATTATTGGGGCTTCCGCCATTGCAAATGATCTGACATTAATAACGGATAATGTAAAACATTTCAAGAATTTTGAAAATATCAAAATTGAAAATTGGTTCAGGTAGAACATACGATCGTGATGGTCAGTTTGTTTTTTTCCTCAGTTTTGCGTAAATACTCCGGGCGGCTTTTTCCGATGCGCCCGCTTGCCCCAATTTTTCGATCACTTCCTGATAACCTTCGTCCATTTTTTTCCGGTAGGTTTCGTCGTGCAGCAATAAATCCAATTCCTCCCGGATTTGTTTGGTAGAAAAATATTTTCCGAATAATTCCTTTACCACCGTTTTACCTGCAATTAAATTGACAAGGGAAATGTATTTGCAGGAAAAGAATTTTTCAAAAATAAAGCTGCTGACGTGTTTCAAAGGCACTTTATAACACACCGTTTGGGGAACGCGGAACAAGGCTGTTTCCAACGTGGCCGTTCCGGACGTAACCAAAGCCGCTTGCGCTTGTTGCAGCAGGCGATAAGTTTGACCGAACACGATATGCGCCCGGTGATTTTTTGTATATTCCTCATAATAAGCAGGATCAATTCCCGGTGCGCCCGCAATCACTAATTGGTAATCGTCGAAAGGAGCGGCGGCCTCCAGCATCGTCGGCAGATTGTCTTTGATTTCCTGTTTGCGGCTCCCGGCCAAAAGCGCGATAACCGGCTTATTATCCAAGTGATTGGTTTGTGTAAATTCTTCAAACGTTTCGTTTTTATATTCCCGGTTGGCCAAAGCATCCACCGTGGGATTGCCTACATAATTCACCGGAAATTGATGTTTTTGGTAATATTCCACTTCAAAGGGAAGAATACTGAACAGTTCGTCCACATATTTTTGGATGTCCTTGATGCGGTATTCTTTCCAAGCCCAAATTTTGGGCGAAATGTAATAATAGACTTTAGGTGCACGGTGCACGGTGCACGATTCATTGGCGTGCACTTTGTATCGTGCACCGTGCACCCCAATTTCCTTTGCTATTTTAAGGTTAAACCCCGGATAATCGACCAAGATGACCACATCGGGCCGGTATTCCTCAATGGCTTTTTTGCAGGCGTCCATGTTCCGGAAGATGGTACGGAGATGCATCAGCACCGGAATAAATCCCATGAAAGCCATGTTGCGGTAATGCTTCACGAGCGTCCCGCCCACCGATTGCATAAGGTCGCCGCCAAAGTAACGGAAATCCGCTTCTTTGTCCACCTCCTTCAGCGCCCGCATCAAATTGGATGCATGCAAATCACCGGAGGCCTCGCCCGCTACTAAAAAATAGTTCATATTTTTTTTGGGGGATCTTAAGGTACTTAAGAGGCTTAAGCTCCTTAAGTACCTTAAGTACCTTAAGATCCCTCCCAGTACTTTAGCTGTTCAATCAAGTGATGCGCCGTCATATCCACTTGGAGTGGCACCAGTGCTGCGTATCCGTGGGACAATGCCCACTCGTCGTTTTGTTCGTTTTCCGGATCTTCATTGGTGAATTGGCCGGTTAGCCAATAGACCGTCTTGCCCATCGGGTCTTGCATCCGTTGAAATTCCTTGGCCCAATAGCCTTTGGTTTGGGTGCTGACTTTCAAGCCTTTTACTTCCGGAATACTCGGGACATTCAAGTTGAGGCACACGCCTTTGGGCAGCCCGTCTTTCAGGATTTTTTCGGCTACCGACTTTCCGTATTTTACCGCTTGCGTAAAATCGGCATCGGCCGAATGGTCTTCCAATGATACGCCTAACGAAGGGATTCCCAGGATGCAGCCTTCCAAAGTGGCTCCGATCGTTCCCGAATAGATCACACAAATGGCGGAATTGGAGCCGTGGTTGATACCGGAAACCAACAAATCCGGTTTCCGTTCCAGTAGTTCGTTTACACCTAATTTAACACAATCGACCGGCGTGCCCGTACAACTATATACGGTAAGGCCTTCTTCTTTCTTTACGAGATTCAAACGGATGGGAGTCAGCGAACTGATAGCGCTTGACATCCCCGAACGCGCACCGTCCGGTGCAATGACGACTATTTCACCCAACGGGCGGATGCCTTCAATCAGTTCATTTATTCCTTTGGCGTGAACTCCGTCGTCGTTAGTTATTAAGATGAGTCGCTTCTTATTTTTCGGCATACATTTATTTTTTCAAGTTGCAAAGATAACACAAATCCGATTTAAGTTATTAACAATTATCCGAAGTTATCAACAAGAAGACCATTGTTTTTATCAATTAAAGGCGAATCAATGATAAATTTCACTATTTTTGCACCTCTAAATATTATAATTAAAGATATGGGAAAGATTATCTCTTTAGCGAATCAAAAAGGAGGAGTTGGAAAAACAACTACCACAATCAATCTGGCGGCTTCTTTAGCGGCTTTAGATAAAAAAGTGCTGGTAGTGGATGCTGACCCGCAAGCCAACGCTTCGTCCGGTTTGGGAATTAACATTCGTGAAATAGCGTATTCCATTTATGAATGTATTATTGACAAGGTCGATTCCAGGGAGGCCATTGTGCCTACGGAAGTGCCGAACTTGTATATAATGCCTTCGCATATCGACCTGGTGGGCGCCGAAATAGAAATGCTCAATTTCGACAACCGCGAGAAAGTCCTGAAAGGAATTTTGGATAAAATCAAGGACAATTACGATTATATCCTGATTGATTGCTCGCCGTCGCTGGGTTTGATTACCGTCAATGCGCTGACGGCGGCCGATTCGGTAATCATTCCGGTGCAATGCGAATATTTTGCCTTGGAAGGAATCAGCAAGTTGCTGAATACCATTAAGATAATTAAATCCAAATTGAATCCAAGTTTGGATATCGAAGGATTTGTCCTGACAATGTATGATTCCCGTCTCCGCTTGGCCAACCAGATTTATGAAGAAGTGAAAAAACACTTCGGAGATATGGTGTTTACGACTGTCATTCAACGGAATATCAAATTAAGTGAAGCGCCCAGTTACGGCCAGCCGGTCTTGCTTTACGACCCCGAATCAAAAGGTTCACAAAACCACATGCAATTAGCACAAGAAATAATTAATAAAACTAAGAACTAAAAACTAAGAACTAAAAGTTGGCTGACGCCTGTTTACTATTACCGCGCTTCGCGTAACTTTTAGTTTTTAGTTTTTAGTTATTAACTCTAAAAATTTATGTCTAAACAAATAAAATCTGCTTTGGGAAAGGGCTTGGGCGCTTTAATCACGATGGATGATTTGAACACCGGCGGTTCGTCTTCTATCAATGAAATCGAACTCTCCAAAATTGTTCCCAATCCCGACCAGCCCCGCCAGGCTTTTGACGAAGAAGCATTGGAGGAACTGGCCGTGTCCATCAAATCGCTGGGATTAGTTCAACCCATTACACTACGGGAAGTTGGAAACGACAAATACCAGATTATTTCCGGCGAAAGGCGTTACCGCGCTTCCTTGAAAGCCGGATTGGAAACAGTTCCCGCTTATGTGAAAAAGGCATCCGACGAGAATGTCATGGAAATGGCGTTGATCGAAAACATTCAGCGCGAAGACTTGAATGCCATCGAAATCGCCCTTGCTTTTCAGACCTTGCTCGAATCGCATAATCTGACTCAGGAAAAACTCAGCGAACGCATCGGGAAAAAACGGGCGACTATCGCCAACTTCCTGCGCCTGTTGAAACTCTCGTCCGCCATCCAAATCGGAGTCAAGGACAAGAAGATAGATATGGGCCATGCCAAACTGCTGCTTTCGTTGGACGATGCTTCCACGCAATTAATGGTTTACGAACAAATTGTAGAGCACGGTTTTTCGGTACGGAAAACGGAAGAAATTATTCAGGCCTTGAATGAAGAGAGCCAACCGATAGATGTTCAGGCTAAGAAGACGTTAAAGAAAACGCCGGAGGAATACCAACTGCTCAAAAGCCATCTCTCCAAATTTTTTGCCACCAAAGTGGCATTCAATATCAATGAAAAGGGAGCCGGGAAGATTACGATTCCTTTTTCTTCCCAGGAAGATTTGGAACGGATTATACGATTATTCGATTCAATAAAATAAGACGGGGTTACATCGCAATTACTCAAGTACTGTAAATACTAATTTAGCACATTTAATCGCGGAGCGATTGCATTATTGTAGCACAGAATAATACCACCTGCCACCGACAACCGCGGAGCGGTTGCCATTTTTTGAACGAATATTATTTTGGGATGCTGAATCGGGAAAACCTTAGATTGAGTCGGGAAGACCGTAAGGTCTTCTATTTTGGTAACCCCGGTGCAAGCGAAGCGCAGCCCGGGGTAGTACAACATCTCTCTTGCCCCTCAACTCCGAAGGAGTTGAATTTTTCCTCCTCCAATAAGGAAAAAGAAATCCTCATTCATTACATCAAAAACCAGCAAGAACATCATAAAAAAGAAAGTTTTGTTGATGAAATAAAACGTCTTTTCAAAGAAAATGGAATTGATTTGGATGAAAAATGGTTTTGGCAAGACGAATAAGTTCAACTCCTTCGGAGTTCAGGGGGGGAGGGATGTTGTACTACCCCGGGCTGCGCTTCGCTTGCGCCGGGGTTACCAAAATAGAAGACCTTACGGTCTTCCCGGCTCAGCGCCCCAAAATAGTAGCTACATTGCATCCATCGTGTGTGTATTTTTGTTAAATTTAGATGATTCTTTGGTTATTACGAAAAAAGATATTACTTTTGTCAATTAAATAAACAATAAAACGGTTTTATTACAAAATAGAAAACAGATTATAAAGACAAAGATTCTTTAAAAAAGCGTTAGCTACTATTCTTGCTTACAGAAATCTGAACAATTTCAACAGCTGCAAGAATAAGTAAACGCACACGTGAATTCGTGGGCGTAACTTATTTGCAGTTGTGGGTAGTTCAGAACCTCTGTAAGCGAATAAAGTTATGAGTCCCACGTTTTTTTATTTTAAATAACCGCTTCTCCGGGACTTGGAGGCATAAATACTACAGACATGCAGAACAAGTCAAACTATTTTCACAAGCACATATAAAAAACACCCCTAAATCCCCTGAAGGGGACTTGGCTGACGCACGATAATGAAAATGCGCAATCCCTAAAGCCCCCTTTAGGGGGTTGGGGGTAAGAAATTGGCGGGCGTTCCGGTTCAATGCTTTTTGCTCTCATTTTAGCTATTTGAACACGTCCGTCATTTTATAGGGTACAGGCAACCCATCATTTTTCTTCATTTTTATAATTAGTTTTTAGTTTCCGGTTGCCTGTCCCTTCTTAGCAAGTGCTTTGCATTTGCAAATGTACAGATTATAAACTTAATAAAAATAACGTATGCGAAAAAATCTTTTTTTAGTATTTGTGCTCCTGTTTTTGGGGGCATGGGGTGCAAAGGCGCAGGTGACTATTGGCGGGAATCCGAATGATCCGGATGTTGCCGGTGCACTGTTGAACTTGAACAGTACCGTTAAAGGCGGTCTGTTGCTCTCAAATGTGGGTATCATTGAGTTGGATAAGATACCCGTGGGTGTCAACCTT
>JAISKT010000074.1 GCA_031261295.1 Candidatus Symbiothrix sp.
TAGGAAGGCTTCGCCTTCCTAATCTTTCCCCTCTACTATATTCTCCCAAAGGGTATCGTCATGTCGAGCGATGCGAAGCAGAGTCGAGACATCTGATGAAATTTTTACTATGTTTATAAGATATATTCAGTGAATATTGATTATTTTTGCCAAAACATAAAAATCATTTACAGCACTCTACAACTTAGAGTCTTGTGTTTATTATGAATACTATCCAAGTATTGAGCAAGCCGTAAAAGGAAGAAGAGAGGGTCGGATTTATCATCTCAAATGCTTAGCTTTATGCAATTCCCGCCCGTAAATCAGGCAGGCAATAACAAAATAAATGCCTGCCTGCAGCCACAGCATCCGGTATTCGAAAGCGGTTTCCCACAAGCTGGCGCCCATCGAATTGATTTTGACAAAGCCTTGAATACCAAAGGTGGAGGGAACCAGATAACCAAAATATCTCCAAAAACCGGGCATCGCCGACAAGGGCCAGGATACGCCGGAAATAAACAGGAAAGGTAGCGAGGTAAATACCAAGACCATCATCGGCGTTTCCCTGCCGCGGATAAACGTGGCAATCACCATCGCAAAGAAAATACAGGCTAATAAATACGGCAAGTTAAAAAGCAAAAGCGTTCCATAATTAGTCAGTTGAGGAATATGGAACAGATGCGGGACAATCACCAAGGCCCAAATGCACACGAAAACATAAATGGTGAGGTACGCCAATACTTTTCCAAAGATAATCCGGAAAGTGCCGGTATAGACATCTTCTGCCGGAACTAACCTGCCCCGGTTGCGTTCCCGCGTGGTAGCTACCAATATGCTGATTCCCAACAATAACGTTTGTTGGATAACCAAAATCAAAATGGCCGGAAGAAGAAACGAGGCGAATCCGTTTTGCGTATTATAAAAAGGAACCGATTCATACGAAAGGGGAGCTTCCTGCTGAATATGGATTTCATGACCCATCTCAAAGCTCGCTTCGGTTGTCGCCAACAAAATTGCCTTGTAAAAAAGCAACCCCGACATATCGGCATAAAGCGCCGTTACGGCTTGTTCGCCCCGGTTGATTTTGCGGCTGAAATCGGAAGGAATCAGCAATATCCCGTAGGCTTTTTTCCGGTTGACCATTTCCCGCGCCTCTTCCAGCGAAGAAGCATACGCGAAAACCTGCACATCGGCGGTGGCGTCTATTTTGCGGACAAACTCACGTGCCAAAGAGCTATGCGATTCATCGACAACGATTAACGGTACTTCACGAATGGTCTCCGTATTGTAAATGGTTCCGTACAAAATTGGATAGACAATCGGCACGATGATAAACATCAGGACTACGCCGATGTCTTTCAAAACATTCCGCAGTTCGTGTTGCCAAATCACGAAACAATCCGCGACTCCTTTGATTATCGTACCTGTCAATTTCATGCTTTATAAGGAACGTATTTCAACGACCATTTCAAATTGCGTAAAATAAATACCGGCAATATTTCAAAACCCAACAGCGCCAGGTAATGCGGCCAACTGTAAAACAAAGCCCGCCCGTTCAATGCCTGGTCCACATAAATCAGGAAATAATGCCTGAGCGGAAACAAATTGCTTATTGCCTGCACCGGCGGATACATGGCGTTTACAGGGAAAGAAAAGCCGGCGATGGAAAAAGCAATCATCCCGAAAAGGCAGGCAAAACTCAATCCCAACCGCAACGTAGGGAAGCAGCCGATCATAAAGACGCCCCAAGCTTGTGAGGCGATGATAAACAAAAACAACGCCAATATCATCGGCCCGATATTTCCGCTAACCGGAAATTGCATCCCGATATACAAAACAAAATACATCAGCAGCCCGACAATGAAAAAGAGCAGGGTTTGCGGAATCAGTTTGCCGATGAGCGAAGGAATGATTTTTCCGGTAATGAGCCAGTCCGGCACCGTTTTCTGTTTTATTTCAATGCCGATGCTGTAAACCGTCACACACATAATCATCAACGCGAGAATGCCCGGAAGAATCAGGTTATTCAAATAAATCGAATAATTCAGCCAGGGATTACCGATGGGATGCGTTTCAATCACTATCGGTTGCAGGGTAGCCATGATTTGTTGGTCGGTATAGCCTTTGGCCCGGCCTGTTTGAAGCGCCACCGAAGCGCCGGCCAGCGTCGCCACCGTTTTCATATCCCTGAACAGCAGGGAACCGGCTATCAGATAAGAATTATTGGTATAAAAAGACAATACGGGTTGCTTGCCGGAAAGGGTTTGTTGGGTAAAATGCGGGGGAATATAAAACAGGCCGTAAACCGCTACTTTTTGCATCTCGGTTTGCGCTTCGCCAAAATCGGTGTAGGTTGCGACTACTTCCACGCCTTCAAAGGCGCCCAACTGCCGGGATAAATTCCGGGAAGACGAAGTATTGTCGCTGTCCACCACGGCCACCGGCAGTTTGGTAGGCAATCCCTCGTGCATCATCGACAGGAAGAACACGCAAGTGATAAGCGGAACGAAGAGGATGCAAAACCAGTAGATTTTGCCGGCCGCTAAGCGTCCGATTTCCCGATTGGCAATTTTAAGTATCACTTTTTTATTCTTTTATTTTTTCTAATCCATTTTCTAATTCTTCAATTGACGGCATTTTCGCTTTAATTTCGTCTGGAATAGCATCAGTCAGGCGGTATTCGCTTATTCCCATTGGCTTATGAATATCTCGCAAGGCATATTCGACATCAATCTTGTTTTTCTTTTTGCACAAAATAATTCCGATTGCAGGATTGTCACCCACCTTTCTCAACAGACTGTCCACCGCCGAAAGATAATAATTCAACTTGCCCGCGTATTCGGGATAAAACTTACCTGCTTTCAGTTCTATTACAATGTAACACCGCAAATCTACATGATAAAAAAGCATATCCAAAAAATGGTCAGTATCGCCTATTTCAATTTTATATTGCCTTCCGAGAAAGGCAAAACCTTTGCCGAGCTCGAGCAAAAACTTGGTAATATGTTTTGTGAGTTCATCTTCTATTGCTTTTTCCAAAGCATCGTTTTCCAAACCGAGAAAATCGAAATTGTATGGGTCTTTCAATGCCTGTGAAGCAAGTTCCGATTGTTTAGCAGGCAAAGTTTCCTCGAAATTATGTATTGAATTTCCAATTTTCAAATGATAATTGTTTTCTATTTGAGCTTCCAAAGTATCTCTGTCCCAAGCGTTTTCTGCGGTAGCTTTGCAATAAAATTCAGCAGCATCAAGGTTTTTTACTTTCGTAATTATCAATCTGTTATGTCCCCACGGAATTTGTGCCACATCGTGTGGCACAAATTGATATTTAGAGGAATAGAACTTATACCATTGTAAAATTGCATAAAGATTTCGGCGCGAAAATCCCTTCATTTCAGGAAATTCATGTTTCAATTCCGTTGCTGTTTGTTCAATAAAACCACTGCCCCAATCGGAATTTTGTTGTTTTTCAGCAATTTCTTTACCTATTTCCCAGTACAGTTCAAGTATCTGAGAGTTTATCGAAAATGCCAATTTATTCCGCGCAGAATGGATTTTTGCTTTGAGTTCTGAAATCCATTTTACAAATTCGGATTTTGTGAGTTCGGTGTTCATTCTTTTAATCCTTAATTACTACCGACATGCCCGGATAAAGCCCTTCGATATACGCTTCGGGCCGGGCTTTCACTTCAAACGTCCTTAAATCGTATTGACCGTTGGTTTTTGTCGCTTTCCAGGAAGCATACGTGCCCATGTCTTTCAGATAATAAACCGTCAAGGAAATTTCCTTGTCCAGAGCAGGGACATACGCTGTCACGACACTGCCGACAGTCATGCTTTTCAATAAATCTTCCCGGAGATTAAATACTACCCAGGAATTGCGTTTGTCCATGACGTTCATCACCGGAGCGCCCGTTCCTACCAGTTCGCCTTCTTTCGGAAAAATTTCGGAGACTTCCCCGTCGATAGGCGAGAGCAGGTAGATTTCGCTGATGTACGATTCCACTTCACTCACAGCGCCTTTGGCCCGGTTGAGCAAGGCTTCGGCCGCCTGTTTGTCTTCTTTCTCGGCGCCATTCTTCGCCATTTGGTATTGCGAAAGCGCCGCTTGTTCGGTGGCTTTCATCGCCGTATAATTGGCTTCGGCCTCATCGCGTTTTTGTGCGGAAATCACCCCCTGGTCAAAGAGGTTTTGTATCCTTTGATAGGATTTTTCCGCAATGTCCACGCCGGCTTTGGCTTTTTGCCACATTGCATAAGCCGAAGCAATCTGTTCTTCACGAGCGCCCTTGATGGCTTTTGAATTTTGCGCTTGCGCAGCATCTTCCGCGGCTTGCGCTTGTTCGAGTTTGGCGTG
>JAISKT010000270.1 GCA_031261295.1 Candidatus Symbiothrix sp.
TCGCAAAATGAACAATAGACTTTGTCGGCAATGAAAGCGCGTGTGAGACAAGAAAGCTCGCAGAGGAAATTATTTTATTTGTTCTATTAGAGAGACTGTTTTATATAGCCTCTGAGAACGTATTGTCTTGTGCTTATATCGGACAGCTTCATTTGCTTGTATATCAAATAATGACAAAACAAACATTGACTGTGGAACGAAGGATTTTTAGAGGAAATATAAGAAATTACTGCTTTACTTTTCCCTTTTCCCTTTCTCTATTTACTGTTTGTAAATGCCCAAACTTTCGATATTGAAATTATCAATAAACTCCCGGATTTTGTTCACTTCGGATTCGGCATAATTGATATACACTTCAGCCGAGCGGCGGAATTCTTCCGGATTACGATTCGTATCCGACAACAACAAGTAACTCAAAATGATATGTCCGGCGCATTCCACCAAACGGCGGGCTTGAAAATCAATGTATTCGTTATCTTTCGTGTCGGCAACTTTCGGAATCACTTGTTCGTAGATTTCCACTAATTTGGCTACACGAGCTTTCAATCCGTCCAATTCGGGATTCAAGGGTTCTGCCTGATACTCTTTCATTTGTGAAAGATAAGTGCCGGTCAGGACGTGGCGAATCGCTGCCACTACCTGCAACTGAGTCGTTCCTTCGTAAATATTGGTGATACGGGCATCGCGGTACAAGCGTTCGCAAGGATAATCTTTCATAAACCCGGAACCGCCATGCACCTGAATGCAATCGTAAGTATTTTGATTGGCGTATTCGGTATCCATTGCTTTTCCCAGCGGAGTGTAAGCGTCTGCCAACTTCTTGTATTTCTTCAATTCTTCTTTTTCCGCCGGTTCCAATTTGCGTTCTTTCTCAATGTCTTCCAATATTTTATATACATCTACAAAACGCGCTGTTTCGTACAGAATGGCACGGGAAGCATCCAATTTGGCTTTGATATTGGAAACCATTTCGTAAACGGCCGGAAATTCGATGATGGTTTTACCGAATTGTTTCCGGTCTTTGGCGTAAGCCAATGCTTCGCGGTAAGCAGCTTCCGACAGTCCGGTGGCCTGAGCCATGATTCCCAAACGGGCGCCGTTCATCAACGACATCACGTAGCGAATCAAGCCTAATTTGCGTGAACCGCAAAGTTGCGCTTTCGCATTTTTATAGGTCAATTCGCAAGTGGGCGAGCCTTTGATACCCATCTTATTTTCGATACGGCGAACATTGACGCCGCCGTCTTTTTTGTCATAAATAAACATCGAAAGACCGCGACCATCTTTGGTGCCTTCTTCCGAACGGGCCAGCACCAAGTGAATATCCGCATCGCCGTTGGTAATGAACCGTTTCACACCATTCAAGCGCCAGCAATCTTCGGCTTCGTCGTAAGTCGCTTTCAGCATCACGGCTTGCAAATCGGAACCGGCATCGGGTTCGGTCAAGTCCATCGACATGGTTGCTCCGGCACAAGCGCGCGGAATAAATTGTTGCTTTTGTGCTTCGTCCCCAAATTCGTATATCGTTTCTGCGCAATCCTGCAAAGCCCAAAGGTTGCAGAAACCGGCATCGGCGCGGGCGGCCATATCGGAAGCCATGATAAACGCCACCATCGGGAAATTCAACCCGTTGTAACGGCGCGGCATGGAAAGTCCCATCAAACCGGCTTGAGTCGTTGCTTTCAAGTTTTGAGCGGTTCCGGGCGCATACACCACGCGGTTGTTCACCACTTTCGGGCCGTTTGCATCCACTTCTTCCGCATTGGGCGCTACTATTTCTCCGATTACTTCACCGGCAATTTCCATTACTTTATCGTAACTGTCCATTGCGTCTTCAAAATCGACCGGCGCGTAATCATATTTTTCTGCATCTGTATAATTCCGTTCTTTTAATTCGGCAATACGCTTCATCAACGGATGATAAAGGTGATGTCTTAAAGAAGGGTTGTCTAAATAAAAGTTTGACATATTATTTAATGTTTAATATTTAATGATTTATTTTTTGTAAAATTTGTAATTTTCCGCAGGAATATGTTTTTTCAGGAAATCCCGTAAATCTTCTGAGGAAACATCAATTTTCTTTTTAGGAATAACATTTGCCATATAAGTACTGAGATAAAGAAAAAAATAATCAGGAGTTTCATCCACTTTTTGTATAGAATCCCATTTACGTTTACTTTCTCCATTTGTAGATTGTATTATAAAAAAATCTTCATCAAAAATCATTGTTTCTTCTCCTAAAACATGTGGATTTTTTTTTAATATCCCTTTAGCAGACCATTGTATTCTGAGTTTACTTACATAAAGAGCATAAAATATTGAAAGAATAAAAACAAAAATTATAGATGGCAAATAATGTATAATAATGGTATCTAAAGAATACGAAAGTTCAATATAATCCTTGATTATTGAGTAAAGGGGCATTGCAATAAGGAATAATATTACACAAATATAAATTATCCGTATTTTTGAATGTCGTTGATGATGTTGTTGAAAAGCAATCCAATCGTTTATGTCAAAATCAAAAGTAAATTTCATACTGCTTATTTGTGTCTGGAAGATTTTTTGCATTAAATTTTCGAACATACAGTATCTCTACGCCGGAGGCGTTTCATTATTGTAGAATGTTTAATTTTCCCAATCATCCCAACCGCGGCGCGGTTGCATAATTCTATCACATAGAATGAAACACCTCCGGTGTTTTGGAAGGAGAGGATATGGATTATTTTCTACAATAATGAAACGCCTCCGGCGTAAGTATGAACTATTGCCCTTTAGATTTTCAGCCTTAATCAGACATACCACACTCCAAAATATCGGTAAATTTACCGATATATGCCAAATATCGGTAAATTTACCGATAAAACAAAAAAAATCGTTGTTATGTGGCTTATAGGGCATATTTGTTGTGATTATTTGCTGTTCTTCTTGTAATATTTAATCATCTTCGGAACAACCGTTTCCACATTCCCGGTAATCACGTAATCGGCGATTGCATTGATAGGGGCGTTCGGGTCGTTGTTGATGGCGATAATCATGGAAGAATCCTGCATTCCGGCAATGTGTTGGATTTGTCCGGAAATACCGCAAGCGATGTACAGTTTGGGACGAACCGTCACTCCGGTTTGCCCGATTTGACGTTCATGTTCGCAAAAACCGGCATCTACCGCTGCACGGGAAGCGCCTACTTCAGCGCCAATCGTGTTGGCCAAATCGTAAAGAATCGCGAAGTTTTCTTTTGACCCCAATCCGTAACCGCCGGCCACGATAATCGGAGCGCCTTTGATATTTACTTTGGAAGATTCAATATGCCGTTCGATGACGCTGACTACAAAATCGGTATCCGAAACATATTGGACCACTTCGTGCGAAACCGTTTTTCCTTTATAATTGGCATCGTAGATTTCTTTTTTCATCACGCCTTCGCGAACGGTGGCCATCTGCGGACGGTTGTCCGGATTGACGATAGTCGCCACGATATTTCCTCCGAAAGCCGGACGAATTTGATACAACAAATCGGTGTAGGTTTTCCCTACTTTCTTTTCTTCGTGGTCGCCTATTTCCAAGGAAGTACAGTCGGCGGTTAATCCGCTGAACAAAGCCGAAGAAACGCGCGGGCCTAAATCGCGGCCAATGCTGGTAGCGCCCATCAAAGCGATTTGCGGTTTTTCTTCTTCGAAAAGTTTTACCAAGATAGAAGTGTGGGGTAGGGAAGTATAAGGATACAAACGGGTATCGTCAAATACGTGAAGCACATCCACCCCATACGGAAACACTTGTTCGCCGGTTTGGCTCAACTGGCTTCCGATAGCTACGGCTTCCAATTGGCAGTTTAACTTGTTGGCGAGCGTACGGCCTTTGGTCAGAAGTTCTAAACTGACGTCTTCCACTTTGCCGTTTTCTATTTCAAGATATACAAATAAGTTATTCATAAAATTAAAGAATTAAAGAAATGAAAATAATGAAAATAATATTTCTTTCATTTTTTTCATTTTTTCATTTAACCAATCGTATGATTAGTGATTAATTCTACCATTAATTCTTCGATTTGTTCATCGGAAGCATCAAGGGTTTTACTCTCTTTCGCCTGGAAAACCACGTTTTCGATTTTCTTTACTTTTGTCGGCGAACCGGAAAGTCCGCATTGTTGAACATCGGCATTTACATCCGCGGTACTCCATTCCACCAAATTCAGATACGGACGAGAGTCGCACAAATTGGTATAATCGTTGTCTTCCGCTTGTTTTTCGGAAAAAGTCCTTGCATATTTGTATTTTTGAATCAACCGGGCATTTCTCGGACGACATTCGGCAGCCGACCCGTTGACGGTGATGAGGATAGGCAATCTCCCTTCCACCACTTCGACTCCCCGTTCCAGACGTCGTTTTACGGTAATCTTCCCGTTTGCTACCGATTGGATTTCTTCGGCGTAGGTGATTTGAGGAATACCTAATTTCTCAGCCACCTGAGGTCCCACCTGGGCGGTATCGCCGTCGATAGCCTGGCGGCCGGAAACGATGATGTCGAAATCGCCGATTTTTTGGATAGCTGTATGAAGAGCGTAGCTGGTAGCCAATGTGTCCGCACCGGCAAAAGCGCGGTCGGTAAGCAGGTATCCGCCATCGGAACCTCTGAATAAACCTTCGCGGATGATTTCTGCTGCACGGGGAGGCCCCATAGTTAATAGAGTGAC
>JAISKT010000285.1 GCA_031261295.1 Candidatus Symbiothrix sp.
CACCCGGCACGGCCGGCGCCAAGGGAGATAAAGGCGCTGTGGGAGCGACCGGCCCAACAGGGCTCAAAGGGGATAAGGGTGCTACCGGAGCGGTTGGCGCCACCGGCCCGAAAGGGGATCCGGGTGCTGTTGGTGCGCAAGGCCCTGCCGGCCCGACAGGAGCTGCCGGCGCTCAAGGTGTGCAGGGTACGGCCGGCACTGCCGGTGCGAAAGGAGATAAAGGCGCTGTGGGAGCGACCGGCCCGACGGGACCCAAAGGTGATACGGGCGCTAAAGGAGATACAGGTGCGGCTGGTGCAAAAGGTGATACGGGTGCGACCGGTTCCCAAGGGCCTGCGTTCTCCACACTGGCTACCGCGAGTGTGAATGGATTGATGACCGCCGCGGATAAAGCCAAATTGGACGGCTTGGCAAATGTGGCTCAGACGGGCTATTGTTTCACGCAATGGTCCTATGAGGGCGGCGGATTGTACGCCGCTGCGGTCGCTGCCTGTGCGGCTAAAGGCACTGGCTGGCGTTTACCTTCGATTGGTGAGCTAGTTCAATACTGGTATAACGGTGCGTATGACAAATCTAAAGGAGCGGCGTGGACAAGTTCAACTTCGCCCAGCGGTGGAAAATGGACGATGTGGGGTGATATGTCAACTAATCTGCCTACTGTGATGGGTGATTTGCCCACCACCAACATCAAATATCAAATGGTCTGCGTGAAATAGTCTAAAGATACTAACACATGTATTAGCGATATGTGATAAAAAACTTCGTTGGCTAAAAACCAACAAGAAGCAATAACTATGTTCTACCACCCATAGGGTTGAAAACACCAACCTTATGGGTGGATTACAAGATTAATTGCCAAAACTCCACATCTATCAACCGGTTGAATTTTAAGCCCGATTCCCTGAAATTTCCTACCAACTGAAATCCTAATTTCTCGTGCAGTTTCCGGCTGGCTTCGTTTGGCAACGAAATCACGCCGATTAAGGAATGAATCGCTGTGCCTTTGGAGCGTTCGATGAGTTCGGCGTACAACTTACTTCCCAAGCCTTTTCCTACTTCCCGGATGTCGAGATAGATACTTGTTTCCAACGTGATGTCGTAAGCGGAGCGGGAACGCCAGTTGTTCAGGTAGGCGTAACCCACTACTTGCCCGTTTTCCTCATAGACAATGTACGGGTAATTCTTTTTCTGAATATTGACAATCCGTTGGGCTATTTCTTCCGGGGTAGTGTTTTCTTCCTCAAAAGTGATTATCGTGTTCTCAATGTAATAGTTGTATATTTCGGCAATGCGGGCGGCATCGGCGATTTCGACGTTTCTAAACATTTCAAAAACTTTCTTCTGCTTTTTTACTTACTTCGTCCAAGGCACGCATCAGGTCGATGGAAAACTGCAGGGGCATTCCCGGACTTTCCAATAAGCCCTTGTCCAAGCAAGCCATCACTTCTGCGGCTTCATAATTATAGCCGTTTCCGGCTGTTTGAACAGGAATTTCCAGTTCCCGGCCTTCGTTCCGGTTGACCGATAGTTTGGTGGGAATGTGGAACATTCCATGCAATTTCAGGTAACCGCCTTCGCCGTACAAGCGCGCTTCATTGTCCAAAACCATTTCAAAAGAAGAGGTCAACATGCTGATTTCTTTTCCTTTATGTTTGAAAAGGATGGAAGTCGTCCAGTCGGTACCGGTGGGCGCTGGAACGGAAGTTACTTTTATATCCGTAGGATAACCAAATAGATACAGCGCAACGAATATCGGGTAAATGCCGATGTCGGGAATCGAACCTCCGCCCAATGCCGGGTCGTAAACGCGGTTGTGCGGGTCGAAAGGAGAGATGAAACCGAAATTACATTGAAGCAAGATGGGTTTGCCGATGGTTCCGTTGTCCGCTTCCGCTTTGAATTGCAACATGCTGGGTATGAACCGGCTCCACAAAGCTTCCATCAAAAAGACGTTCTTTTCCCGCGCCTTGGCAATCATTTGTTCCACTTGCGCTAAGTTGGAAGCGAAAGGTTTTTCAGACAAAACCGCTTTTCCGGCTTCCAAACACAACATTGCGTGTTCAAAATGCAAATTATTGGTGGTGGCCACGTACACCACATCCACGTTGGGGTCTGCCAACATTTCTTCATAAGAACCGTAGGCTTTTTCAAAACCGTGTTTTTCTTTGAAAGCTTCCGCTCTTTCCAACGAACGGGCTGCTACTGCGTAACATTTGGCATTGGATAATTCTTTTAATCCTTCTGCGAACTTATTGGCGATACGGCCTGCGCCTAATACGGCCCAATGGTAAGTCTTTTCCATATTCTTTTATGTATTAATCTGTTAATAATAATCATCTTCGTCGATAGGGATATGATTTCTTGCCCACCGGTATAAAGTCGATTCCGGCTTCACATACAGAAACAAGTCGGAGTAGGGGACTGCTATTTCGACAATTCCCAAGATGTACGCTCCTAATTCATACGGATTGTAGATAAACGTAACTCCCTTATCATCCGCAACAAAATTACCGGTAGGCCGGATGACTTCAAAGTCAAATCCATCTTCCGCGAGCGCTTCCCGGTTGGGGTAATTGCGGGCGCTCATCAACTCAAAGAGTAACAATTCGGAAATCGCTTCTTCCATTTCCACCTGAAAAACATCTTCGTATTCAAGTTTTTTCCCGGTATTGATATCAATAACCATTCCTTTGGTCGAAGACGCTCCATGTGCTCCGCCGGTATTTTCATAAATATTAATTACCTGACTGACAAGGTTTCCCTGATTAAACAGGATTGTATTCTGCATCTTTTTCTCAAAAGTATAAAAATCCTCCCCGTTTTCCTTTACCTGTTTTATCTCTTCTTGATAGCCGGATTGTTCAAATGCGTTTTTGTAATTTTCCACATACGTTTTGGAATACGATTTGACCGCCTTTTGGGGAGAAAAACCGGCGTATTCGTTTCCGAAAAAACTGCTTATGAAAAGCGATTGCAGCCGTTCCTGCAAATCTTTATTATTCTCTATTTCAGGATAAAAGAAGTTGATTCTCAAGTTGCAAGCCGGATTATCTTTTTTATTGTAAAGGTTGTAGGTTTTTAGTTCTTCAATGCCTGTATATTTTATTTTGTTTGACATATAAATAGGTTGGGCGTTTCCCGATAGGGTACATAAAGCGCAATTGAATAAAATTATAGACGCAAACAGAGTAATTTTTCTCATACAGATTAATAATTTTCACAAATATACGCACAAAAATTGTTTTTACCTACCTATCTTTGCATTGGAAATAAAAAGGATTATTTTTTATGCTTCAAATAGAAGTTAAGAATGTTTTTAAATCATTCAAGGACGTGCAGGCGGTACGTGGAATTTCGTTGGCTATCCAACCGGGAGAGTTTGTCGCGTTGCTTGGCCCCAATGGAGCGGGTAAAACGACTTTGGTCGAAATGATGGAAGGCCTGCGAAAACCGGACAGCGGAACCATTCTCCTTCAGGGGAAAAGCTGGCAAAAGCAGGAGAAGGAGCTTCGCAAAATCATTGGTTTGTCGTTGCAGGAAACTCGCTTTGCAGAAAAATTGACCATCCGGGAAACCTTACGCCTCTTTGCAAGCTTCTTTGAATTGGGAAACGAACGGGTGAACGAAGTCATCGAATTGACCGAATTGGAAAGCAAGCAAAAATCAATGGTCGGCACACTTTCCGGCGGGCAACGGCAACGCCTGGCATTGGCCGTGGCGCTGTTGAATCATCCGCAAATCCTTTTCTTAGATGAACCTACGACCGGCCTTGACCCGCATTCGCGCCTTGATTTGTGGAACATCCTGAAAACATTGAAAGACCAGGGGGACACTACCTTGATTCTGACCACGCATTATATGGAGGAAGCGGAATCGTTGTGCGACCATATCATCATCATTGATGAAGGAAAAATATTGCGGGAAGGAAACCTGGACGATTTATTGGATGAAAACGCGCGTAACCTGGACGAACTTTTTATCCGCCTGACAGGGAAAACATTAAACGAAAGTCAATCCACGAATTACACGAATTAACACGAATTATTTTTTTCGTGTTAATTCGTGTAATCCGTGGATAAGTTAAAATAAAGCAAATGAAATCATTTAAAAATACACAACTTTACCAACTGACACTCACTCATTTTTTAGAACTTATCCGCGAGCCGGAAGTGCTTTTCTGGGGGATGCTTTTTCCGGTGCTGATTTCCATTGGGTTGGGACTTGCCTTTACACAAACATCCGAATCGAAGTTCCAAGTCCGGATAGTAGGAACCCAGGCTACGGAATTGGATTCGCTGCTTGCTATCTACGCGCAACCAAAAGCAGAGACACCCGATTTGGGCGTTTCTACCTGGAAAATTACGGATAAAATAGTAGGAAATACGGAATTTAATTTTATCCGCAGCGACTGGCAATCGGCCATTGTTTCTTTAAAAAGAGGAGAAGCCGATGTGATTGTTACCGATTCGTCAGGTAAATTGTGTTATCATTTTGACCCGCATAATTCGCAGGCGCAATTGGTATATATGAAACTTTCCGCATTGGTGCAATCACCAACGTCAGGTGATGCAGAGATGGTCTCTACCACTGCCAATATTCAACCGTTGACGTTGAAAGGCGTGCGTTATATTGATTTCTTGATTCCGGGACTGATTGCCATGGGAATCATGAGTTCCATCATGTGGGGCATCAGTTATACACTTATTGAACGGCGGTCGCAAAAACTGTTGCGGCGGATGGTCGCCACTCCGATGAAGAAATCGTATTTCCTCTTTGCCTTGATGTTTGTCCGGATTGTGATGAATGTAGTCGAAGCCCTGGTCATTTTCTTTTTTGCCTGGCTCCTGTTTGGCATTCAGATACAGGGGAATATCGGCGCTTTGCTTGTTTTGTTTTTAGCGGGAAATATTGCTTTTACGGGCATTGGCGTATTGGTTTCGTGCCGTACCTCCAAGACGGAAGTGGGTACGGGTTGGATTAACGCCGTGCAGATGCCTATGATGATACTTTCGGGTATTTTCTTCAGTTATCACAATTTTCCCGAATGGAGTATCGGAGTGATTAAGGTATTGCCCTTGACGGCGTTGACCGATGGTATCCGGAGTATTTTCAACGAAGGCGCCGGTTGGATGGAAATTATTACGCCGTCGATTGCCCTTTCGGTTTTTGGAGTGGTCTGTTTTATTGCCGGGATGCGGTGGTTTAAGTGGTATTAAAAGGAAATTAGTTTAATATTAAATAGTTTAATTATGGCAAAAAAAGTAGCAGTATTAGTAGTGAATCCGGTGAACGGATTGGGATTGTTTCAATACTTGGAAACATTCTTTGAAAATGGTATTCCTTATACGACTTTTGCGGTAGCTGAAACGACACACGTAAAGACGAATTCGGGAATAAGCCTGCAGACAGATGATGTTATTGCTAATTTGAAAGGTCACGAAAGCGAATACGATGCGCTTGTATTTGCTTGTGGCGACGCAATGCCCAAGTTTGGAGAGAATGCCGGAAAATCCTATAACCAGGATATGATGGCGATAGTGAAAACGTTTGACGACCAACAGAAAGTGATTATCGGCCATTGTGCGGCCGCCATGCTTTATGACGGTATCGGAGTAGGGGAGGGAAGGAAAGTGGCTTTGCATCCGTATGCTAAACCGCACGTACAGAAGGTTATCGGCACAGACGAAAAGTGTGTGATTGATGGCAATCTCTACACCGCCCAGACTGAAAATACCCTTTGGACGTTGATGCCCGAAATTCTCAAAGTATTGAAATAATCGGGAAGCGAAAATGAATATCTCAACTCATTATCCAGGTGTTGAGATATTCATTCGTTCCCAGTGCATCCTATACGTATTCTGAAAACGTTTGCTGGCCGAATAGATCGACAGTACTAAATCGGTATTTGTTTTTCCCACATTTGGAAATAGCGTCCTTTGGCGGCGTATAGTTCTCGATGGGAGCCTTGTTCCACCACTTTTCCGTTTTCAAGTACTACAATTTTGTCTGCATTGACCACCGTACTCAAGCGATGGGCGATAATGATAATCGTTTTTCCCTGATTTTTAAGCTGTTGAATGGTTTGTTGGACAAATTGTTCCGATTCGGAATCAAGTGAAGAAGTTGCTTCGTCGAGTATCAAAATTTCCGGATTCTTGTATAAGGCGCGTGCAATCGCCAAACGCTGTTTTTGTCCGCCCGAAAGCGATGCGCCGTTCTCGCCGAGATACGTATTGAAACCTGCCGGTAATTTTTCGACGAAAGGCATCATTCCCAATAGGGTGCAAATACTTACAATTCGTTGCAAATCAGGTTCAAACTCGCCAAGCGCAATATTTTCAATTACATTTCCGGCAAAAAGGTTGAGTTGTTGCGGTACGGCGCTGACCATTTTCCGAAGACTTTGATTTTCAATATATTCAATATTCAGGTTGCCGATACTGATTTTTCCCGATTTCAAGGGATAAAGTTTTTGCAGCAAAGAGGCAAGCGTGGTTTTTCCGGAACCGCTTTCGCCGATGATAGCCGTCAGTTCGCCTTTTTTCAAGTGCAAATCAAAATTCTCGAAAACATCCACACGTGTTCCGTAGCTGAACGACACGTTTTCAAACCGGATATCTCCTATCAACTCTTGTTGTAATTCAATGCTGTTTTCATCGTTTTCGCGTTCCAAATCCATGATTTCAAACAAACGGTCGGCGGCAATCAGTGCGTTTTGAACGGTTTTATTCATGCCTATCAAGCTCGAAACCGGACCGGTCAGATAGCCGATAAGTGCATAAAAACTCAGTAATTCACCCGGTGTTATTGTGCTGTCAATGACTAAGTAAGAGCCAATCCACAAAATAATTATTGTGAAAATGCGGCTGACAAATTCCGATGAATTAGATGAAAAAAACGAGTTTATGGCCGACCTGTACACCGAATCCAATAAACGGATAAACCGGTTTTCCGTTTTGATATTGGCAAAGTCTTCAATGCCAAACTGTTTGATGGTTTTGACCGAATTGAGCGACTCCACCAATTGACTTTCGAGTTCGGCATTGTCTTCCATCAATTTCCGTTCCCGTTTTTTATTCAATTTATTGGTAATAAAATAAATAAGGATATACAAAGGAATCGAAATCAACAGGATAAGCGCTAATTTCCAACTGTAAACAAACATCAAGGCGAACGAAAACACAACGATGAAGACATTGACTACCAATGCGATAACCACGTCATTGATAAAAACGCGGATTTTGACCGCATCATTGATACGTGAAATGATTTCGCCTACGCGCATGGTATCGAAAAAGCGTTGCGGAAGTTTGAGCAGATGTTTGTAATAGCCTAATATCAGCCGTGCATCAATTTTCTGGCCGGTGTTGAGCATAAAAACGCTTTTGCTCACGCCCACAAACATTTGTATCAGCAAAATGACAATCATGGCGATGCTTAGCAAATTCAGCAGGTTTTTATTGCCGCTCACAAACACGTTGTCGGTTATTTTTTGTATGTAAATAGAAGTGGATAAGCCTAATACGGTATAAATAAGCGCTCCGAAGAGCGACTGTGAAACGACACTCCGGTGCGGCTGCATCAAAAACCAAAACCGTTTGTAAATGGATATTTTCGTGTTTTCCGCCTTAAATTCTTCGCCGGGCACCAACAATATCAGTACGCCCGACCAGATTTTCATAAATTCCTCAATGGTTTCTTTGTGCATAGCTCCATCGGCCGGATCCATATAGGTAAGTGTCTTTTTGTGAACGGAATAAATTACCACATAATGCTGAAGATTATTCCGGATAACATGCGCGATTGCCGGAAGCGGAATTTTCGGCAGTGATTCGGCAACTCCTTTCACGCCTTTGGCATCAAATCCGAGTTGTTCCGCTGCCTTGACCATGCCGAGTGCATTGGTGCCGCGTTTGTCCGTACCCGCAATTTGCCGGATGCGCGACACAGGCAATTTCAGCTTGTAATGCTCACCCACCGATGCCAGACAGGCAGCTCCGCAGTCGGTTATGCCACGTTGTTTGACTTTAATACTCATTATTCTTTTAGTTTTGGATTTACCCACTTATCGACTTTATCAAATAAGAGTTGCCACAAATTTCTGTCTGTCAGGTAAAAACGTGCGGTAAGTGTCATGCCTTTTTTGAGATTTCCTTGATAACCGTTTTTCAGTTGCAGAAAAGGGGTGTCGAGTGAGCAGCGTATGCGGAAAACCGGTTGTTCGTTCATCAGGATGATGTCTTTCGAAATTTCCCGTATCTCACCATGCGCCAAACCCCACTGGTTGTAGTTGAAAGCATCCAATTGAAAGGCAACTTGCTGGTTTTCTTTTATATAACCAATATCTACCGGCGAAACATAACATTCGACCAACAAATTACCGGCATCGGAAATAGAACCTATCGTTTGTCCGGGGGCAATAAAATTGCCTTCCCGGATGCCGGAAAACTGGATTACGGCGCCCGAAGCCGGCGCTTTGAGTACGTATTTTGTTTTTTCTTCCTCCAACTGCTTGATGGACGATGCCAACTCGCGGTTTTCTATTTCGTAGTTTGTTTTTTCGGCTTCCCAACGGTTGCGAAATTGCTCTTGGATGTTTCTCATTTGGCTCACCGCCGCATCGTAGGCGTTCTTTTGTTGCAGGTATTCGGTCAGGGAAATTACATTTTTTTCGTATAAAGTATAAGCCGTTTGATATTC
>JAISKT010000365.1 GCA_031261295.1 Candidatus Symbiothrix sp.
TGGTTGCACCATGCTCGAAATTTATCTATTTCTTCTTCAATGATTTGTTCCACTTCGTGTATCTCATTGTTCCGCAAAGATAAATTATTTTTGGCAAATTGTTCTATATCTTCCAAATCAAAAAGCCGGATTCCGTCTTCATTCCCCAAAGCAGGTTCTACATCACGTGGAAAAGCCAAATCGAATATCAACATTTCTTTCCCAACCGGAATATCCTCTCGTTTGATAATAATATGCGGGGCGGAAGTGGCGCAAATCAAAACATCTGTAAATTCCAGCATCTTTCTTTTTTCCTGCAAAGGCATGGCGGTGCCGTTGTATTGTTTGGCCAATTCTTCCGCTTTTTCCAGATGCCGGTTAGAGAGATAGATATTGACCGCCTGTTTGTCTGTTAAAAATTTCAATATATCTTCCGTCAGTTTGTTGACGCCGATGATGCTGACAATTTTATTTTTCAAGTCGATTTTTTCTTTTTTCAGAATATCCACCGTCACCTGACTGTGCGAAACCGCCCCTTTGGAAATGCCTGTTTCGGTGCGTACCCGTTTGCCGGTGTGCATTGCCGTTTGAAAAAGCCGGTTGAGCTGAGAGGATAATTTATAGTTGGAGATGGCTTCCAAATAAGCGTTTTTTAATTGTCCCTGGATAGCTCGTTCGCCGGTGAGAGCGGATTCCAAACCCGAAGCCACGCGGTACAAATGCCGAACAATGTCTTCCGAAATTTCGCCTTCTCCCCAATACAATTCCACCCGGTTGCAGGTTTTCAGCAGGACATGAGGCGTATCTTCCGTCAGAAAAACCGATTCGGAAAGTTTTTCCCTTTCTTCTAAAGACGCATGGGCATTATTGACGAGCTTGCATTGTATCATTTGATTTTCAGTAATTGGCTTGCAGCTAAAGCTTGTAATTGATTGCGGACGTCAATGGCTTGGCGGACGTTTTGAGCATTCGACGATACTGCTATAGTCATATTTTCTTCCTTGTGAATGGCGGGCGAAATAAAATCGCAAAGCAAAGGATTGTCGCAAACAGAAGCTAATATGCCGCGGACTGAGCACTCGGTTTTTATTTCCGCATTCAAAACTTCGTTCCCGGTGCAGATATAAACCAGAAAAGCGCCGTTCAAATCGCCTGCTTCGTATTCCTTTGGTAGCAATTGGAAAGGCAATTTTTCGAATCCCGGATAAAATTCCGGCGCCACAATCGTCGCTTCCGAGGTAAAACGGTTGAGGATAGTCGCTTTATGGAAAGCCACTTTTCCACCACCGATAATCACTATCTTTTTGTTAGTGATGTTGATGGAAATGGGTAGGAATTGAAGGGGGTGTTTAGACATTACAGGCTTAGACGTTTAATAGGTTTTAATTGCGCTTGACTTATTTGTCGATATTGCCGCGATGTTTTTGGGATGGCAAAACCGTTTGATTGTATCCAATAATAAGGTGCTTGTGCTTTTAATTTGTTGATATTTGGCGCTTGGTTACTTAACCAATCTTTCAACCATTGAAGTTTTTTCAGAACCACACTCACCTCACTGGTATTGGCTGTATGAACTTCCACAAAATAAACTTGTTTGTCATAAGCAAGGGCATAGTCCCAACGATTGTCATTTGGATATAGGGCTGTTGTACATAAGTCAATATCAACGCTTCCCTCAAGCAAGCGAGTATTTGATACTGATATTTTTGTCTTATATCCACCTAATGCTGTTAATCCTGTCTGAAAACCAGTTGCTACCTCAAGTGTTGTTTCTACGGCTTCTTTAAATGTCATCCTTGCGTTATTTATTGTCTTTGTCAACAAAATATTTGGAGACAATATCTGTTGCCTTACCTGCAAATTGTGAAATTCCGCCCCATTCGGCAATGTTTATATCCTCACTGTCGGCATCCAATGTACTGATGTCCCTGGTAACAACTTTGTTGTTCTCTCTTGAAAAGTAGAAAGTGTTGATGCTTTTGCTTGTAAGAATATTATCAAGTAGTTGGTTGGTTTGAGCATTTCTGTTCAAATCAAACAACTCATATAAAGCCTTATCCGGTGATTGGCTATTTTTAAGCAAGTTAAATGCCCATGCAAATTCAAGCAGGACAGGGGAATGAGTAGAAATAATTACTTTATAATCTCTGGAAAGCAACTCGATTACTTGCAAAATAACGGATTTTATGGCTTGTGGATGTAAGCCCATTTCCGGTTCTTCAATGACAACATATTGATAAGAATCTCTTTTATTGACTTTGGATGGCGGGCATAACAAATAGAATGCCAAAAGCAAAGGCATAAATTCTTTTTGTCCGGCACTCCATGTAATAAATGGCACATTCATATCACCAATACTCATTCTGAATTTTTTCTGTCCGGTTCTATCATCCATCGTTATTTTGCCATCGTGAAAAATGCTATCGTTAAATGATTCTTTCAATGTTCTCTTCAATAAATTTGGAATGGGGAATATAGATGTATCCATCCCATTTTGCAATAACAGTCTGAGCGTTTCACTAAAATAGCGTAAGACGTATGGAGCAGAAGGGTCAAACTCCATAAATGTTTTAGGTCTTCCATCAGCAATACTTAAAATGCGTTGTGCCGGAATATAAAATAATTTTTCTTCTGCACTGCTTTTTCTTGACAATAAGAAATCACGTGAATAATATTTATTGTCTAATGCAACTTCACTGATAGGCGACCATATTGCCGCCATATCTTCTCCAAAATAAAGATTCAAAATATCGTCTTCTTTTTTCCAAGTATAGTTAAATTGCTCTACACTTTGACGAATATGCTGTTTATCAATAAGAAGTTTTAATAGCTGCAAAAAAATACTTTTGCCACTTGCCTGTGCCCCAACTAACAACGTTAAATCTCCAAAGCGAATGTCGGCTTCTTCAATCGGTCCGAATGATTTTACTTTTAATTGATTCATATCTATTTGAATTTATCCAAGGACAAAGATACTGCTTTTATTCGGAAGTTAAAAGCAATAGCCGGAAAAGTAAGGAAAGCTATTTAATTTTCAGTTAGTTACGATCTAATCCGCTTTGTTCTGCACTTTGTCGAAAATGCACAAATGAGTGAT
>JAISKT010000124.1 GCA_031261295.1 Candidatus Symbiothrix sp.
CCGAAGTAGCCAAAATATTAGGTGAAGCAGGAATCAATATGACGGCTTTTACGGTTTCCGAGAATTCCGATTTCGGTATTCTCCGGCTCATTGTTTCCGATGCGGAAAAAGCCATGCAAGTATTAAAAGACCACCAGTATGCGGTGAGTTCAACGGATGTCGTTTGTGTGCAATGCCCCAATAAACCGGGCGCTTTGGGAATTATCATGTCCCTCATTACCCAGGCAGGCGTGTTTGTGGAATACATGTATGCTTTTTCGTCCGGAGAGAAAGCCTTGGTGATTATCCGTCCCGATCATTTGGAAAAAACGGTGGCGGTGCTTTCCGAGAATAAGGTGGAATTACTGGCAGCAAGCGAATTGTTTGCGCTGTAAGAATACAGCATTTTCCATTGAGATAGAACATTCATTGAAACGATTGGGGAAATTACGTATCTGACTTCAAAACTGTTCCAATACTTTTATCCGCTTTTCAATAGGAGGATGTGTAGCAAACAGACCGCTTATTCCTGAAAATGAACTTTTCACTTTGCGTGGATGTTCAATAAACAGTTGCGCCACATCGTTTCTGGTCACTGCTTCAATAGCCGGATCGCGCGATATTTTGCGAAGGGCGCTTGCCAAGGCTTGTGGTTTGCGTGTCATTTCGGCAGAACCGGCATCGGCGAGGTATTCCCTGTTTCGAGAAATGGCAAAACGCATCAAGCTGGAGAAAAAATAACCAATCGCCGCAACGACCAAAGTGATAAGAATGATTACAATAATGCCGCCGCCGTTTTTGTTGCTGTTGCTCCGGCTTTGCCGGGGAGCGTGGAGAAGTACCCGGGAAGCAATTTCCGTCAGCATGGCGAATATCCCCACAAAAACGATAGAAACAATCAACAAACGTACGTCTCGATTGCGGATATGCGACAATTCATGTGCGATAACAGCTTCCAATTCTTCGTCGTCTAATTTATTGATAATGCCGCGAGAAAGACTGACGGTAAATGTACGGTCATTGATACCGCTGGCAAAAGCATTCAAAGAATCGTCTTCGATAACGTTTATCCGGGGTATTTTCATTCCCTGCGACATACAAAGGTTTTCCACTAAGTTGTAAACCCGTTTGTTTTCCTTGCGTTCCAAAGGATGCGCTCCGGTTGCCTTCCGAATGATGGCAGTATTTGCAAAATAAGCTATCAGGAACCAAATCGCAATGCCTGTCAAAATAAAGGGAGCCAGTTGTTTAACAAAAAACAAAGATTGTTCCCAAATACTTGCATTGTTCGACCCGTTATTTGTTGCGAAAACTAAAAGGACAGAAAACAAAAAAGTGAGTAAAACAACCAAAATGGGAAAAAGAAAGAGCAACACAACCGACCGGGTATTATTCCTGATCTGTTGTGTATGTAACCCAACATATTGCATACCTTAAAATTTTATTTCCGGCGCTTGTTCCAAATTCTTACGTTCCGACGCGCCCAAATCGAACATCATTTCTTTGTGGAATCCGAACATTCCGGCAATAATATTGGAAGGAAAAACTTCCACAGCGGTGTTCAATTCCTTGGTAGCCGAATTGAAATAACGTCTTACAGCCGCCAATTTGTTTTCTATATCCGAAATTTCTTCCTGCAATTGTTTGAAATTGACATTCGCTTTCAAGTCGGGATAAGCTTCTACAGTCACTTTCAATCCCGAAAGGGCGGAAGTAAGCGCATTTTCTGCAACGATTTTTTCGTCGATACTTTGGGCATTGATGCGCCATTGCGCGCACTGACTATCCGGTCGAGGGTCTCTTTTTCGTGTGTGGCATAACCTTTTACGGTAAATACCAACTGGGGAATCAAGTCATGCCTTTGTTTTAATTGGACGTCGATGTCTGCAAAAGCATTTTCACGGTTATTCCTTAAGCGTACCAATAAGTTGTATTTTGATACAGCCCAAATAACCAGAATCACCATAATACCTAAAAGAATGTATAACATTGTCATATTCTGTTTTTTTAATTCATTAGAGTTTATTCAAATTGAATATCATCCAAGTAAAATATTACTCCGTTTGGATTTGCTTGCCATTCTGCAGACCAATAGAAACCGCCAATTACGGAAGATAAATCGGCTCCTGAAAGATTTATGGAATACTGTGTCCATTTATTTGTTAGTATTTCCCTTGTCTTGCACTTTTCATAACTATCTTTATATTGAAATTCAGGTGTCTCGTCTATACCTCCTGAGCCAAACTCTATCATTTCTCCGCCTTTATTTCCTTTAGCCCAAAATGTTATTTTTGTAAACCCACTTTTGGAAAAATCTCTTCCCGGGCGTTCACCCCAATTGTTTTCTTTGTTAGTCCAATACACTCCTGCCCATCCATTATTATTATCACATGAAGATGTAAACTCAATCTTAAAGCACTTGGAAGCTGAATGTGGATCAGTAGAATATGCCGGATTAAGAGATATTTTCTTTGTACATCCCATATATCCATAAGGGAAAAAATCTTCTCCAATATTGAAACTATTTTTAGAAGTAACAGTATTCTCATCTTCAGGAGGAACAATACCATCAATCTTTTCAGGTATAGTAGGATCCTCTCTCTTGTTCGGCGAACAGGATACCATACTCGCACTCAAAAATATTACCAATAAGGTAACTAAAATAGATTTGTTTGTTTTCATGGTAGTAAATTTATAAAGTTTTTAAAAATTCAATTATTCCTTTTGTTTTTGTTTTGAAATCAGTAGATGTATTTATTATTTCGTCAATTTTGTGATTTATCCCCTTACAATTCTGTTCCCATGCTTCATAATCGGAAGAAACTCCTGGTTTCTCATTTTCAATATCAATAAGTATTCTATTCCCAATTAATATTAGTTTCTTAATTTGTATTTTATACCCAGAACAATTTTTTAACCTATCTTCATAATTGAATATTTGGCTTTGTTGAATTACATTTATTTTATGAAGACTATCTATTTGCATAGTTTGATCATGGTTTGTTTTTTGAAGATGTTCTATTTGAATATTTTGATTCTCAATTTTGTCTTCATCAAGATCATATTGTACAACATAATGCACTGCGGTAGCAATGGCAGTGGTTAAAGCTATTATAAATCCTATTAAAGTTATTATAAATGTTACGTATCCTATTGAAATATCTCGACTTAATTTCTTTCCTTCAGATACCGACGTTTCACTATCATTTTTCTTAACTTGTTTTACTATGATTGATTTCTTTCCCATAAGTTTTTATGCATTTTATGTTTATGAAACTTCTAAAAATATCAACTTTTCACTTTGATTTCACAAAAGAATCGGAGTCCGTTTTAACTCTATTGCAAAATCTGAAACAAAGTTATTTATTTTTTTCACAAAGTAACATAAAATCTGTATTATTTTCAGAATTTTATGTATTTAAGGGATCAGGCACATGGTCGGTGATGATGTTTTAACAAAAATCCGTCATGCGGTGATTTTTTTGCCGATTAATAATTATTAATCTCTTTCTGTTATAGTTGCAAATATTAATCAAAATTCTTTATCTTTGTAGTCTTTTTGTATCCTTTTAAACATATACGAACAAATTAAGATGACATTTCGGAAAACACACTTTTTTTCAAGAAAAACAGTCAAAGGTAAATCTTTTTATCTCCTGCTGGGATTATTTCTGGGAATAGCTATCGTTGTTTCTTTGTATCAGGTGTCGGTTTATTTTTCAACCGATGAATCCTGTATGAGTTGTCACGTACACCCGCATGTTGAAGACAGTTGGAAATTATCAAAACATTTTAA
>JAISKT010000172.1 GCA_031261295.1 Candidatus Symbiothrix sp.
AGCAAACTATCGCAATTGCCCGTATCCAACCAGGCAAATCCCCGGCCAAACAAGGTGACATTCAATTTTCCTTCTTCCAAATACGTTCTATTCAAGTCGGTTATCTCATATTCGCCCCGTGCAGAAGGCTTCAACACTTCCGCCCGTGCAATCACCGAGTTGTTATAAAAATACAATCCGGGAACCGCATAATTGGACTTGGGCGTTTCCGGTTTTTCTTCGATAGACAACACTTTTCCCGATTCATTAAAATCGACTACTCCGTAGGCTCTCGGATCTTTCACATAATAACCGAAAACGCAAGCGCCTTCTTTATACGATTGAGCGGTTTGCAACATCTTGCTAAATCCTTGTCCGTAAAAGATATTATCGCCCAGTATCAAGCAAACGGAATCGTTTCCGATAAATTTTTTACCCAGAACAAACGCCTGCGCCAAACCATTGGGAACTTCCTGAATGATATACTCAAATTTCATACCCAAGTTTTCGCCCGATCCCAACAGTTGTTGAAACATAGGTAAATCGCGGGGAGTAGAAATAATCAATACTTCCCTTATCCCGGCCAACATCAAGGTGGACAGCGGATAATAAATCATCGGTTTGTCATAAACCGGCATGATTTGTTTGGAGATGGATTTGGATAAAGGAAAAAGGCGCGTGGCGCTTCCTCCGGCGAGAATAATTCCTTTCATAATTGAATTTCTTTTAGTGATTTACCAACTTTATCTTTTTCGGATAATATGAATTGCGATTGATCCAGCGGCCAGGCAATGTTTATGTCCGGATCCCGGTAATTGATTGTGCGTTCGGAAGCAGGGGAATAAACATTATCGACTTTATAACTGAAAGTAGCAGTTTCGCTTAAGACTAAAAAGCCATGGGCGAATCCACGGGGAATAAAAAACTGGCGTTTATTTTCCGCGGTCAATTCCACTATTTGATACCGTCCGAATGTGGGGGAATTTTTTCGTATATCCACTGCCACGTCCAATACTTTTCCTTCGATTACCCGTACTAATTTAGCCTGTGCAGCGTCTCCTGCCTGGTAATGCAAGCCTCTCAGAACGCCAAAAGAAGATTTTGATTCATTATCCTGGATAAAATCCGTTTTTCCGATCTGTTTATCAAATTCCTCTTTTTTGTACGATTCCATAAAATAACCGCGGGCGTCCGCCAACACTTTCGGTTCGATGATCCACAAGCCTTTAATTTCCGTTTCAATAAAATTCATAACTTAGCCGTTCTTTTTCAACGCAATTAATAATCAAGTAAGAAACTACAAAAGTAATACTTTCTGCTCTAAAATGAAAAAATAAATCAAATGTTTGGTCAAATAGAATAAAAATTATTATCTTTGCATTCGCAAAATAGAAAAGGTTCCTTGGCCGAGTGGCTAGGCGCCGGTCTGCAAAACCGTTGACGGCGGTTCGAATCCGCCAGGAACCTCGAAGAAAACTCCGGATCAATTAGTGATTTAGGAGTTTTTTGTTTTTATTTTGCAATAAAAAATCGTAACTTTGTCAAAGGGGTTAATTTTGGTATTTTTGCAAAATGGAAGGAAAAGAAAAAATAGAATTAGATTTTGTAATTGATAAATTGACTAATTCAATCCAGAATACTATTACGGGAGATAGTTTTGCGACAGAGGTATCCAGGTTTACTATAAGAGATTTAAAATCTGTTACAAAGAAAAATGGTTGGCTTTTTAATTGGAAAAAGGAGCTTAATGATGATAAAAAAGAAGTCTATAAATTGACAATTGTTAATAATTCCAATATTATTCAAGGTTTAATTTCTTTATCGAAAGATGTTGATCATATTTTTATGAATTTACTCGAAAGTGCACCTTTTAATCTTGGAAAGAATAAAATGTATGACGGAGTTGCCGGAAATTTAGTGGCTTATGCTTGTAAAATTTCATTTCAGCAAGGATTTGAAGGATTTATTGCATTTACAGCAAAAACTGCATTAATAGAACATTATATAAAAACATTGGGAGCTTATCGTTTTGGAGGACAAAGAATGATTATTCCAACGCATGCTTCAAGAATTTTAGTTGAGAAATATTTTAAAACATAATACAATGGGATTTATCAGAGAACCTAAAGGCGTAGATTTTATTATCAATAGTGAGCCTTTAACAGATAAGGAAAAACAAGACATTAGCCGGTATATTAAAGATTATAAACTTAAAATGGCTGAATTGAAACATGAAAAGGGGAAATTTACTACTCCAAGAGATTTTCCTATGAATGCAATATATGCTAAATAAAGTGCGTCTAAGATAATTTTTAGAACAAGAGGTTAACTATAGTTTTACCGTCTCATTTTTCTTCGCGCTTTCCCGTGCCGCATCGAGTATCTTCACCACAATCAGGTTGTTTTTCAATGAAGATAAATCCGTGTCCTTTACTTCAAAAACTCCTTTTATCACATTAGCAAAATAATTAAACGGTTCGTTGGCTGCCGTTGGAAATTCGGTCACTTGAAGGGTTTCCTTGGGCAGGTCACGAGTCAAGCGGTATTCCAAATCATGCGCATTCAATGCCTTCACATATCCGGCTTTACCGTAAATATCCAAATCTTTCCGGTCGACCGGCCAGTTCCAGGAACCTTGAATAACGGCTTGTGCCTGCGGATAAGTCAGGATAATCGTTGCCTGGTCATCTACTTTGGGATACACTTCCGGTTTGATTTGTTGCAGGACAGCAGTCACGCTCGTGGGCGTTTCATTTTGCATAAGCCAGGTCATCAGGTTGGCGCCATAGCAACCGAAATCCACTACAGCCCCGCCGCCATTCAAAACGGGATCGGTCAGCCAGGCCAGAAACTCCGGGGAACAACCGATTTCCACCGGGCCTTTGTGTCCGTCGTTAACCATCACTTTGTTGATGTCGCCAATCGCCTGATTGGAAACAGCCATTTCATAAGCCTTGTAATGAGTAGGATACCATGTTGTTTCATAATTAGTTAAAAGGTGAATATTATTTTCGGTAGCCAATTGGGCCATGCGTTGTGCGTGTTCGGAATTGACTGCCAAGGGTTTTTCTACCATGACATGAACGCCGCGGGGAGCGCATACTTCCACGGTATTCAAATGGTCGTAAATGGAATTGAAAGCCACCACACCTTCCGGATGCGTCTGCTCAAGCATTGTAGTCAAATCATCGTAAACAATACGCTTGTCGAAACCATAAAGCTTGGCATATTTTTCAATCATTGCCTGATCGGTTTCTGCAATGCCTACGATTTGAATATCGGTACGTTCCTTGTGTTTGTTCAATAACCCGTGGATATGATCGTGCGAAAGGCCGTCAATCCCAATTCGTACGGGTTTATCTGATTGGGCAATAGCTAATTGGATACAAAAAAAGCCCAAAATGTAAGACAGTAGGATGCGTAATTTCATCAGGATATTATTTTATTTTCAAGATTTCTTCGGGTGTAAGATTTGTTGCTTTTGCTATATCATCTACCTGCATTTGCATTTTCAGCAAATTTCGGGCAATTTCGCAAATTCCTTCTCTACGGCCTTTTTTTCTTCCTCTCCTTTCGCCTTTTGCGATTCCCTCCTTGAGGTGATAGGCCATTGCTCTTTTGACGTCATCGTATTCCGTGACACTATTTACATATTCTGCCATATCTTCTTCTATTAATTCATTTGTTTGCGCTAATTTAGCGGAGAGGTGCCAATCGCGGAGCGATTGCATTATTGTAGCAAGAATAATACCGCCTGCCACCGTCAACCGCGGGGCGGTTGCATAACTCTACAATCCGAATGCAACATCTCCGATGTTGTGGATGGACATTGTGGTGCGTTTGTATCTACAATAATGCAATCGCTCCGCGATTAAATGCGCTAAATTAGTATTTACAGTACTTGTTTAATTATGCGTACAAAAATAAAGAAAATTATTTATTTCATGCAACTTTGGGCTACATATTATTTGTCTATCCGCAAAATGGCATTAATAATACCATTTACAGAAGCGGGGTAGATGCCGATTGGTTTCCGGTAAAATAATCAGGGATTGAAAGCCGTATGTAAAACTCTCAATCCCTGATTCGGGTCACCTTCTTTTTATTTGAAGAAGGTGTGAATGCTCAAGCCTATTCGTATATGGGCATAGGAATTCATGCTTAGATATCTTCTAAGAGTACTGATTATCCATATCTGCCCTTTCTACAACTAATTTCAGTTCATTCTGCACGCCGAAGTGCCGGAATAAACCGCCGCCTTGCACGCGTCGCAATAGCTGGCCTTTCCAGTAACATATTGGTTCAGCCAAGTCGTGGTGTTAGGTGTCGTAATTGTAACGTTATAGATGGCTGTACTGCATGTTTCGGATGAGCAGTTCTGAACAACAGAACCTAAGGAGACAAATGTGTATGAGCCGTACTTAGCAAACCAATCAGGCGCCAGGACATTTGATATAACGATTGAGTTGGCTACGCTAGACCAGCCGGTCGGACAAGGGGTGGTCTTGTAGCACCGTCCATCGGTACCCATCACTTCCGGGCAGCACGAACAGTCTTTCACGCCTATCGACAAGTTTTTCCAATACGTATTACCGTTATAATCAAAGACAACTGTAACTGTCGCTGCTAATGGATTGGTGCCATCATTGCCGGCAGCGGTCGTATTTAAATCCGTGGCAAAATTAGCGGTCAGTGTTGCCGATTTATTGTCAGCGTTCACAGATGTGCTACTACTTGCAATCACCGTCCCATTGGTGTTAGTATATATCAATTGAATATTTGTTACCGCAACGCTTGCTGTAAAAGTATAAACTTCTTCGTGTCCGGCCGAAAAATCAGTCCTGTGTGGAAGCCGTTGTGCAAGGGTTGCAGCAGTAGCTGCACATTCGGTTTCTGCCACGTCAAAGCAAGTCTCACCGGTAAGCGTAACCGTAACTCCGGATATGGTCGGCGGATTATTTAAATCCACTACTGCTACTTTCTTCGATGCCGTTTGGGTGGTGGCCACACAACAATTGGTTTTGAC